>JBAWYD010000262.1:0-1507 GCA_037143735.1 Deltaproteobacteria bacterium | reverse complement strand
CCCGTCAAGGCGGGAAATAGAGATAAAAAATGAGTGACTGTCCCCAATTAACGTGGAGATTATGGATTTCACAAGAGTTCGATGATGTCATTTCGTCACCATGAGGACGGCTTGTGAAACGTGCCTTGCCTATCCGTTAATAGGGGAGGAAACTGGCTTGCTTGAAGGGCTGCCTCGCGGATGTGTTTGTAAAAGTGTGCAGCGCCCTGAAGCGCTTTGCACGGTTTTTTCTGCGGGTTAAGGACTCCAACGGTTTTATGAAAACGATTTGCCACTATCTGAACAGGAGCGCGAAGGTCGGAATCGCCGCTGATTATCACGGCGCATTCGAAGGCGTTGTCAAACGCGTCCACCAGGAGGTGCATGGTGAGGTTTACATCCGAGCCTTTTTCCTCGGTCTTTATCACCTGAGCAAACGGCTTTTGTCCTGGTATCGCAAATGCCAGCGGCATCCAGACCACGTGCGAAAGATAGTGCCCGAATACGATCTGAAGATCCGGTAGGGTCTGAAGTGCCCGTAGATAGGTCAATTGACGCGTGGGTTGGTCGGGATCACCTGGCTGAGGCGGGACTCTGGCTGTGAAGTACTTGATATACGTTACCGTATTGCGAGGGATCATAACTCGGCATAATGCCTGCAGGTCGAGCCATTTGTATGGAGTATCCTTCACGGCTCCATAGTAGAGATTGAAAGCATCGACATACACGAAAGTCTTCATTGGCACACTCCCGTTAAAAAGCAAGAGCTGTGCCTTGCGGTACAGCTCTGCGCCCTTTCGCCGAAGCTACTCGGGTCGTTTCTTGATCTAATATACACCTGTCAACCTGGATCCGTCAATGAGTCTTTTTTGGTGCGTCTTCTATCCATTTCGGGTCATGCTTCCGCTTTTAACAAATTGGGGACAGCCACTGATTATTCCTGACAGCCGGGAAAAGGAACCGTTTGAATCCTTACATTGTGTCGCGCTGACCCCAAATTATTGGGAGCGGGGAGTAGATTTATTTATTACCTTGCCAACAGGGAGAAAGAACGAGCGGAAACTATGCGGCTTGGGTTAAAGAAACCATTGCGGCGAGGGACTGATCCGCAAATCGCTCCAATGGGGACAGTTGACTGTCAGTCCGTCCTGAGCCCTTCGCTTCGCTCAAGGGTAAACTCCGCGGCAAAGGGATCTTGCGGACGATATCGAAGAGAAAATCGAAAGACGGGTGGAATTTCGAGGGCCGGGAAGACCGAGAAGAGTGGGAAAATAAATCTGTCCCCTTTTTCTTTCATGTCCCCTTTTTCTTTCAGCTTGGCGACGACCAGCTTCTGCTCCGCTTCAATCTCGGCGACGATGGCTTGCTGGGAAGACCCGGGACTGATTTTCCGTCGAAGTACGTCGAAGTAGGGATATGTTAAGAAGGGACGGAGCATGCACACAGAATATACTGCAATCGTAAATCAAGATGCACGGGCGCCTGCCCTGAGTCGTTCTGCCCCCCGGAAGCAGGCATGAGTCGGCTG
>JBAWYD010000261.1:0-1520 GCA_037143735.1 Deltaproteobacteria bacterium | reverse complement strand
TATAGCCCATGATAAAATCTTTTATCCATAAAGGTCTGGAAGATTTTTTCTACGATGGAACACGTAAAGGGATACAGGCCAAGCATGCTTCCAAATTAGAAGCGATATTGGATAGGCTTGATGCGGCAAATGAAATCAAAGACATGAACTACCCCGGCCCCGGCCTTCATCTGCTACTTCCCAAAAAGAAGGGGCGCTGGGCGATAAAGGTCTCCGGCAACTGGCGATTGACGTTTGAATTTAAGGATGGAGACGCATTTAATGTAGACGTCGAAGACTATCATTGAAGAGGATTATTTATGAGAACACGAAAAAGACCGCCTTCTCATCCGGGATCGATTCTCAAGCTTCATTACTTGGAACCGTCAGGAATTAGCGTTACAGATCTTGCGAAGGAGCTGAGATTGTCGAGAAAAACGGTATCTAAAATATTGAATGAACGAGGCGCTGTGACAACGGATGTTGCCTTGCGGTTGTCCAGAGCGTTTGATACCACTCCTGAATTATGGTTGAACCTTCAGAGAAATTACGATCTCTGGCATACGGCGAATGAAACGACTGATTGGCAGGCAATAAGATCCCTATTGAAAATTGCACATGTAAGCGCATAAAGGAAAGCAGGTGTAAAAGTCATCATAAAATCTTCCTGTAGGGCATTCATTTACTTAAGTCTTCCCATGAGAGGGGACTGAAATTTGTTTGCTTTTTCGGTTTGCGATATGCTAACATAATCCATGTTCAAGGTCGAATACTCGAAATCCGCCCGCAATGCATTGAAAGCCATGCTGCGCAACGTGGCCGAACTCATTGTCGAAAAGATCGGGACGCTGGCGGCTGATCCGTTTGCACCCAACAACAATGTCCGGAAGCTGACCAGCCATCCGGGCTATCGGTTGCGGGTAGGAGACTGGCGGGTTGTGTACCTGATTCACGAACGGGCGCTGCTGATTGCCGTGGTGCGAATCACGCCCAGAGGAGAGGCATACCAATGAAAGCACAGATCATCGAAAAGGACGGTCGTCCAGAATTCGCGGTGATCCCCTACGCCGATTACGAACATTTTCTGGAACTGATCGAGGATGAAGCCGACGCCCGCGCCGTTGCCGAATTCCACGCGGACTATGCCGCCGGGAAGGCCTTTCTGATTCCCGACGACATCCTGCACCGGGAACTTGCCGGCGAATCGCCGGTGAAGCTCTGGCGCATGGAGCGCAACCTGACCCAGCAGGAACTCGCCGGGCGGGCGGGAATCAGCAAGTCTTACCTGTCCCAGATCGAAACCGGCAAGCGGCAAGGCACGGTCGAAACGCTGAGAGCGATTGCCCTCGCCCTCGACGTGCCGCCGGATGTGCTCATCGGCTGAGAAGAAGGAGTATCTCTCCAAACGTCCTTGAAGGTCTTTCTTGAGATGTGCGCCGAGGAAGGGGTTTCTCCCTACCGGGAATTTCGGGAGCAAGGAAGATCGGGAAAATCAGAAAAATAAGGTGGTGAAAATCATGACAAAGACAAACATCCCTGAA
>JBAWYD010000260.1:0-1552 GCA_037143735.1 Deltaproteobacteria bacterium | reverse complement strand
TTGAACAAAGGATTGAATGCGACCTTTCAGGTCTCATCAATCCTTATTGGTTAGTGCGTGAGGTACGATTTCTCTGATTCATAAAGCGTCCTTTCAGCCCGGTGATCCGGTAAAATCCCTGTTCCTGTCTTTTCGCATGATCACTTTCTACATTTATCTTTCATTGTTTTTTCTTCACGTTTTCCGGTTTATCCTTTGCCAATTCTTCAATCACCTTCGGAATCTCTTCGATTTCCGTTACTTTATCAAAAAAATAATCGGCTCCCAGTTCCTCGCATTTTTTCCGGTACTGGGGATAGGGATAATTGGTCAGCATGATGACACGGATCGGCAGCTTTTTATCTCTGATATCTTTCAAAACCTCAATGCCGCTTTTACCGGGCAGGCGTATGTCCAGGATCACCACGTCCGGCTTGAGTCCCGTGATGGCTGTGACGGCCTCATCGGCATTATGGGCTTCCCCGACAACGACAACGTCGGCAATGTTGTTGAGCATTTGTCGCAGTCCATTACATACGATCTTCGAATCATCCACGATAAGAACTTTCACGGCAGGCCTCACAAGACGTTATTTTGATTCTACGTTATCATTTTCAGGGCATTTGTCTGTCAGGGAATCCTGATTTTTTTGTAGGGGAATCCCTACAAGGAAGGTGCTGACGTTCTACCTCCAAAAAGCATCGGAGGCCAGTTCTTCGGCAAAGCGACGGAAAGGTAGGGCATCAATACCGTCTTGCGTTTTCATCACCGGTCCGTCAGGGTAAACGACAATGCGACGTTGCAGCCCTTCGAGTTGAGCCACAGCGCGCAGTCCTTTGCACCAGTCATCCCTGAACGCGTTGCCGGACTTTGCCTCGACTGCGATAAGGTTCGCCCCCCGAATAAGCAGGAAATCAACTTCGATCTCAGACCGGCCCGATGGCGCCCAGTAATACATGTCGTCACAGATGAAACGGTAGTCCTTGTATGCTCGTATTAACTGCGCTACCATCCCTTCGAACAATGCGCCCCTTTCCTCCGGCGCCGGAGGAGCGGTCGTTCGCTTCATAACGCGCGCAATGCCAGGATCGCACCAGTACCATTTGGGCAGTTTCCGTTCCCGCACACGCAGCCTGGCCTCATAAGCGGGCAGCCGGAAACACAGAAGCGTCTCTTCAAGGATGTCGAGATACCCTACTGCGGTCGTCCTGGCCACCCCTGCTTCGCGCGCAATGTTACTCACATTGACGGTTCGGCCGTGAAAAAGGGCCGCCAGAGGCAGAAAACGGGCAAATCCGGGTAAATTTCGGACAAGCGCTTCTGCCTGGATCTCTTCTTTCAGGTAGAGCTGTGCATAAGCGGAAAGCGTCTCACCTTTGGCGGTTGAGTCCCAGACGATTGGCAGCAACCCAAACTGAAGAGCTTCTTCCAGATCAAATTTGACGCCAAGCTCTTCCGGGACAAAGGGATGCATGGATCGATGGAGTGCACGACCTGCAAGCAGGTTGACACCAGCGCGCTTCAGCTTGCGGGCGCTCGATCCGCACAGGACAAAATGCAACCGTTTTTCTTC
>JBAWYD010000259.1:0-1594 GCA_037143735.1 Deltaproteobacteria bacterium | reverse complement strand
TCGTATCATACATCAGATTTAATGGCAATTAAATTCTCTAAAAATTTGTTCACCTGGGCAGATACGATTGTTCGATTGTATTTATTTTCTGAAAATGTTTCAACTCCAAAGGAGCCTGAAGAAGTTCCATCGCGGAATTTTCTCTGTATAACTGCGAGTGAATTTCTTGCAAGATCTCTTTTTTCCCGGGAAATTCCTTTCTGTGCGAAATTCTGGTTGAAAGAAATGGCTGCCTGTTCAGGTCCCCCGTTGTAGTGCGTCAGCGCAAAAATATCGTACGGATCCTTTAAGTTTTTCCGGCCCATGAGTGCCTGACCTTTCAAAATTACCGATCCTGCAAGATCCAGGACACGAAAGCCCGTGCTATCGACACCGTTCTCCGGTAATGTGGTTTCAATCTCTTTCTCAAAATTAAAATCAAAGGCGATATCGGCACCCTCAAACATGAATGCTTCGAGGTCGGGCTGGACTCTGAAATGGTAACCGAGCTCGCATTTGTCACACAGGAAATCAATATGAATTAAATAATAATTTCCGTCGATAGGGGATTTTATTTTTCTTTCAAACCTGAAGTGGTTTTCCTCAATGTATCCAAGGTCGGTGACTATCTTCCTGATACTCTCATACCGGGGCATGATGGTTGTCTTCAGGACCAGATCGATATCGACACTTCCGCAATGGTCAAAATAGTTTTCAGTTATGAAGTAGGGGGCCCATCCTCCTGACAGTACCATATCGTTCCGGTACGTGTGCAATGCGAGGCCGATCTAGAAGGAGTGCAGATTTTGATGTTTCTGTGATTTCGCGTGAATACATTATGTTTAGTCCTGAGTTTTATTCCGGCGGTTTTCAATTTTCTTCCACAATTCACGAGCCGCCTCCCTGCCCCGGGCGGGATAGTTATACAGATCAACGTAGAGCTGAATGTCTGAAACTACCCTTATGCCATCGATCTCCTGTGCGCCGTAAAAAATTCCATTGCTGGGAGCAATGGCAAATTTTACATTCCCGTTCTCTTCAACAGGCATAAGGTCCAGCTCATGAGCCAGTTTCCCTGCGTCTGATTCCTTCCGGATGTACATATGCGTGTTTGTCGGTCTGACAAAAGGCTCGACGAGCAGTGCGCCGGCAAGCCCGGTCAGTGCATACTCCCCGGGTTTGCGGCCTTTGAGCCTGCCCAAGAATTTCCCAATGTCCTGTTCACTGGTGTAGTAATCAATAAACGTGGTATTTGAGACAAAGTGGGAAAAAGTTGCCCAGCGTTTAAGCAAATCTTCCGGAGCCATGATCTTCAGCTCCGACCGGGCGGATGCACGGACCGCGAGCCGCTGGCTGATCAACGTATTTGATACCCGGGATGTATATCCTAATGCGGTGACGGATTCTTTTGCCAAATCCCTGAGCGCCCAGGTTTTCGGATAGTTGACCAGCAGGACGCGTATGATGTCGGTTGCTTTTTTCGAGAACAGGTTCGCTACCAGATCCGGGCCATGTTCACTATTTAACGGCTGTTCATTTTTTGTGAACATAATATCTTATTCGATATGTTCACTATTTAATCATTGTTCACTTTTTGTGAACATAGATATTCGTA
>JBAWYD010000258.1:0-1596 GCA_037143735.1 Deltaproteobacteria bacterium | reverse complement strand
GGCAAGACCAATCCCCGATCGGGGAGGAAGTTCGCATCCGGGTGAAGAGGCGTCAATCCAGGCAAGCTGCGAAGGAAATCCCGGTGTGTGGGTTTCCAGCCACCTCAGGGTCAGGGAATTGTTCTTTATGTATTCTTTTAGTTCATGATCACCTTTCGGCAGGCTCGTTTCCGGAGATCTGTTGTTTACGATAATAAGGATCAGGGTGTCGGACAAAACGTCCGGGGGTTCGCCGGCGTAAAGGGATTTCAGGGTCAAAGGCAGGGTTTCCGCTTCTCCCAGAGCGGGAATGACGACGGCCCGACGGTAGCAGCTCCGGCGGTCGAATCTCCCTGAGAGCGGTTTTGTGGCGGCCCTTTTTTGAAGATATTTCATGCATGGGTCGGTTTGCGTATGCTTCATGGGGATTATTCCGTTTTCAAAGAAGGAGGTAGTACAACCCGGACAGAATAAGTGACGTCATCAGAATGAACGCACAGGGTCCGGCAATATACCGGTACGTGCCGGTAATGGGCGTCTCAAAGTATTCACAGGTCACGACATAGCACGCATGGATAGGGGATATGATCATTCCCATGTAACCGAAAGCATAAGCGCACGATGTTGTTGCCGCCGAAATTCCGAGAGTCGGGTGTTGGCCGACGAGGGCAAAGACGATGGGGAAGCTTGCGCCGACAAAGCCGAATGCGGTGCCTGTAACCATGCCGGAGATGAAAGGAATCAGCATGATGACCGCCAATATGGGAATGCCAATATTGATAAACTCATCGCGCATGAGCGTTACGAGCGTTGTCCCTACGGCGTCGAGAGGACTTTTCAAGACGACGGAGAATGTCTGGATGCCGATGACAAGAATGATCATCAGCCTGGTATTTCTTTTTTTGAAAAAAGCAAGCGAGGGGATCCATGCGGCGGTATGGCCGAAAAAAGTCATCAAAATTGCGAGAATCAGACCGACGAGCATCGCGATCAGGCTGGACAGTGATCCGCTCACTTCGAGCGATATCAGAAGCGTTGATCCCACGACCGACAGGATAACAAGAAGTCCGATGGGGCCAAGAGCGGACAAGACCGCATCGTAATCCAGGATGCCACTGTTCGGATTATCAGAGCCGTTTCTTTTTATCTTCCTCAGAATAAAAAAATAACCTGCCGCGGCGGCAACAAGGGTGAAGGGAATCTGTATGAGGTAGAAGAGGGCTGCGGGTAACCCCGAATACGTGATCGCCAGCAACACCCCGGGATACAGCGGCCACCAGTATTCCCAGATATGCCGGAACCAGTAATTGATGGCAGCCTTATGGGGCGCATCCAGTTCGTTCTGTTCGTCAACCGACGCGACCATAGGCGCTGAAAAAAGAGCTCCCGCAGGCATGGGGAGCAGGCCGACAAGGGCGGGCAATCCCGCCAGAAGCATCTTCCTGCTTTTCAGCCAGGTCTTGAGAGCCGCTACCGTACGTTCCATTCTGCCCGTTTGATCGAGCGACTCGGTGAAAAATAAAAGAAAAAGAACCACTACGGGAAGCAGATAATTCTCGGGATTTTCAAAACTGACGACCTGGAACCAGAGCCCCGCAATGCCGGTCCCTGACCACA
>JBAWYD010000257.1:0-1635 GCA_037143735.1 Deltaproteobacteria bacterium | reverse complement strand
CGCCACCGTTACGAGACGGTTTAAATTTTCACGCAACTCAGGAGGAGCAACGGTGCGTACCTCTTCAATGAGTTTGTAAGGAAGCGCCACGCTGCGGCGAACGGTTTTGGGCGGGATTGCTGATTTCATGTCACACATCCTTTCACACAAAATGTAATCAAAAAGATGTTACCTGTCAAGTATAAAATGTATCCGTGTTGAAAAAAGAAATAGTGGCGATGTCCCCCTATTTATCCCCATTTAAACTGCTTGACATACCTTATTGCCTGTATTACTATGCGTTAAATAATGACGCAAAGGAGGGATCGTGATGGATCAGGTGAGGGTGAATTTGACGCTTGATGAAGCCGTATGGGAGGCGTTTGCCCGCTTGGTTCCCAAGCGTAAAAAAAGCGCGATTATCAATGAATTATTGAAAGGCGAGGTCGAAAGTATTAAGCGCCAACAGGAGGAACAGGCCCTGAGCGCCGCCTTTCGTGAGGCATCGGAAGATCGGGAGCGTCAGGCTGCAATTCAGGAATGGGAATCTCTCGACCTGGAAGATTGGGGAGCAAAATCATGAGGCAGGGCGATATTTATCTGATTAATCTGGACCCGGCCAGTCACTCCGAAATCGGCAAGACCAGACCGGGGATGATCCTCTCCATCAACGCCATGAACCTCCATTCTCCCAGGCTGATCATTGCCCCGATCACATCCTCGGTAGGAAAGATCTACCCCTTCGAGATATTGCTTGCCGGCGGGCAAGGCACAGCAGGCGGCCTCGATAAGGATTCCAAGATCATGCTGGATCAAATGCGCAGCGTTGATAAACGGAGATTGATCAGGAAGATCGGCATGGTGGATTATGAGCTGCTTACGAAGGCCTGCGCCACCGCCCAGAAGCTCATCAATGCGCCAAGTGCAGGATAGTGATCCGCAGCGATCTTCACCCGAACCCTGGGCAGTTCGCAATCGAAGTATTCAGCCCTCTGAGTTTTTCATAACCCAAAACTCAAAACCTAAAACTTAAAACTATCTCTTTCCCTAACCGTCTCTTCCCAACCCGTCTTTAAATCATACTGGGGAACAAAACCCAATTCTTTTTGAATGAGACTGCCGTCAACGGCGATATCTTCGGTATATTTATCAATGATCGCCCTTATTCTGTCGATACCAATCCACCTCTCGCTTCAATCCGTCTTCCAAGCTGGCCTATGGTTTGAAAACCATAGGCTTCTTCAAATCGGCGGGTATCGTAAACGTCTTCAGCCAACCATTTCTTCACAGTTTGATGGAGGCCCGTCATGCGACGGTTCGGTATCCTGGACAGATGTCGACTTAGAAGCAAAGTCTCTAATTTTCTCCCATTTTACTTTTCCCTCCAGAAATCTCTGAAACTGGCGACACGCTCCCGCTGTTCGGGTGCAAATAGGAACGGTTCCACATCCCGGGCCAGAAAATTCAGGTCCAGTTCCCCGAGCCGCTCTTCGAAGCGTCGGAGAAATTCCGCCCGATCCAGTCCGACGGTCCTTTCTATATACTCAAAATCAGGGGCCGCAAAACCGGTCAGAAAAGAAACATCGAAGATATCCCGCCCTTTTTCCCGCTTCCGATACAGAATGGTCATCATCTTCTGGGCCAGGAGTATCGCGG
>JBAWYD010000256.1:0-1639 GCA_037143735.1 Deltaproteobacteria bacterium | reverse complement strand
AACCCATCTTCGTCAGATTCAAACCAAAAACGCTAGCTATAAAACCTACGCTTTTTTAAGGTCTGTTCTACATCCCCTCCGCGCCGATTGATCTTAAGTAGCTGCTCTTTGCCACATAGCTACAATTAAATAGTTCTATTATGCTCTTTTGATCATTTATTAGAGGCATGAGACATAATCTGCTACGATTTGTACTATTTACACTCACTCTGCCCAGTTCGCATCTTCTCAGTGCTTTATAGACTTTTCTCGCGCTGCCAACCTCATCGATCGGTCTTTCCTTGAGCTTGTTTGTGACGGTCATATCCAATAAATAGGATAAGATGCATATCGTGTAATGGGCGCGAACATGCTCGTCGGTGTAGACAAAAGTCGGCTGGAACTTAAGAAATGATTTAACTTCTTTAAACGCCTCTTCGATTTGATTCTTACCTCGATAAGCAGATATGAGTTCCTTCGGACCAAGCCGATACTCTTCAGGTTCCACCGTTTCGGAGATATTTGTAACGATCATCCAGAATCCATCTCTCAGCCGAGCCTTTTCAATATCGCTTGTCTTTCTCCAGTATTTAAGGTCAAAACTCGATATCTTCAAGCCATTTTTCCCATAAAGATTTATATTTTCAAGGTTATATCCTACATAACTTCTCATCTTTAGTTTCTCAAGTTTTTGATCAACTCTCTGTTCAGTAGGCTTCAGCCTCCTGCTTTTCTTTGCGTCAAGAAGCTCCTCTTTTTCCATCTTCATCTCCTCAAATGCCATTTCGACGAGCTTCTCCCTTGTCTTTCGCTGCGCCCTTAGAAGATCTAAATTAAAGACCAATACATGGCGCCTGCCAATGCTATCAACGCCCAGATCTTCAAAGTAAGTGGATTCATCATATCTGGACAAACCCGTTGAAACAATCTCATCTTTTGTGGTATCCTCTGAAAAACTCACGAACCTCTCCAAGTTGGTGCCATCGACTCCGGCAAGCTGATCCTTGTCCAGTGCTGTGATGTAAAGATAATTCTCGCTCTCTTCCAGATATTGGAGATTTTCGTCTGAGACCATTCCGCGATCAAAAACCATGATGAGTCTCGGAAGCTTGAACTGTTGCATCCAATGGTTAGCGTTTCCCTTTAGCGTTTTGACATCGGATGTGTAATCCCCAAGAATGTCCCAGGAAAATGGATATCCTTCAGAGTTGACGAGCAGGGAAAGAATTATCCGCTTTTCCTTGAATCCATGTGCCTTGGTTCGACCTGGTTTCGCAAGCGTGCACTCTTGCCCCTCAAAATATGAGTCGGAGAGATCGAAAAAGATGATTCGCATGCTTTCTTCGGATCGGTCCATCAGCTTCTGATAAAGCCACTTCTCAATTGCTTCCTTTTGCTGCACTATTGCGGTGAGCTCTCGGTAGATTCGGGATTCATTGAAATGCCCCCCATCTATACCGATAATGCTGTCACAGGCCGTTGTTCCAAGCCATTCCACTGCAGATAAATAACTTCCAGGGTCAAGGCACCTGTAAATAGTAAGAATTTTGGCTACATCGGCAGTGGAAATTTCTTTCCTCTTGGTTTTGCTTGCCTCATCGGGTAACGGGAATATACTCGACAGACCCCATTCCTTATCCCATAAATGGTTCAGAAAAGC
>JBAWYD010000255.1:0-1651 GCA_037143735.1 Deltaproteobacteria bacterium | reverse complement strand
AGATCCCCTCGTTGAGCCCCCCGTTTCTTCCCATTCTGGAACACGGTCAACTTGACATCTTTCAGCGTGACGCCGGCCAACCGACTCACCCACTTATCCTTCAGCGCGACGGGCGCCAACGCCTCCTTGCTGGCGATCACCGTATGGCCGAACTCCCTCAACCACATCAATCCTTCTCCGGATGAGCCAGTTTGTGGGCATGCAGTCCCCCCCGTTGCTACGATGCAGGATCTTGCCCGTATTTTCTTCCCGCCTTCTAGCCGGATATCGATCCGTCCCGTCCCTGCTACGACAGAAAGGCCGGTGACCGTGGCGCCGGTCCGCACCTCCACTTGTCCTTCTCTCAAATACAGGGACAGCACATCCAAGACCGACTGCGCCTTGTTGGAGAGGGGGAAGACCCGCCCCTCGGCTTCCTCTTTCGTCGCCAACCCGTGGCGATGGAAGAAATCAAGCGTATCTTGAGCGCCAAACTGCGCGAAAGCGGAGCGGAGAAAACGCTCGTTGCCATGGTAATGGGCCAGCATCGCATCGATCTCCGGCACGAAATTGGTGAGATTGCATCGCCTTCCCCCCGTCAAGAGAAGCTTATTCCCGAGCGTCGGGTTTTTATCCAGCAACAGGACGGTGCGACCCAACTCGCCCGCCCTCCCCGCCGCCATCATGCCGGCCGGTCCGCCGCCGATCACGACGACCTCCCACAGATCATTCGCCTTCGCATTCACCGTCATAGGGGATTTACACAGCCCTTACAATTGCTCCGCCAGTGTCGTCAGCATGGCCCAGATTCGTTGTAGATCGAAGCGGAGATAGTCGCATGAGCGTAGTACCGGCCGCAACTGTCCTTCAACTTGCTTTTCCAATTGAACTCTTCGCCCATGGGACAGATCCACCGGACCAGTACCCGGTACAGCCAGTTTTCGCCTCACCAACTCAAGAAAGGTGTCGTCCTCAAAATCCAAACGTAAGTTTTGATTAGCATAATCTAGATCAAAGAAATCACGGATGGCTGGTGGCAAGCGAGTTAAGGCTGCGCGGGTTTTCTCCGCCAGCGCTTCCAAAAATTCAATGGATTGAACCAGAAAAGGCGGCAGAGCAGATTCTCCCGTGAAGGCATCTCGCAGTAAGGTTCGAGCCGACCCATGTACCGGATCCCGAAGTAAACCTTCACGAAGGGCGATCTCGATCTTCAAAGTGCCCTGCTTCTTGCGAAATAAAGACGTATAGGAAACGACAGCGATGTATTGTGTTGATTTATTCCTGCCTATTAGCGGATCGAGAACCGCTAATCCTGGAATTCCAGCAGGGAGCGATTCGACGGCGACTTTAAGCGGAGAGATGCAATCTTGTCTTACAGCCCGTTTCCTTAGATTGGGTGATAATACGCAGAAATCCAAGTCTTCACTGAGACGGAAAAAGTTCAGGTGAACCTTACCGAGGCATGTTCCACCCTTGAAGACCAAGTTGTTGGATGCTGCATGAAGATGTGCAAGAATTAGTGAACAAAAGTAGTCCTTCTCAATCAGTTCTGGACGGAAACCTTCCGAACTAGCCGTAAAGTTGAGCAGGCTTTCGAATCGCGGGGCGTTTTCATGCGGGAACGGTCTTTCAAACATCATTGGCAACGATTCCCCAGTCACGATCTATCGGC
>JBAWYD010000254.1:0-1661 GCA_037143735.1 Deltaproteobacteria bacterium | reverse complement strand
TTAGGTGAAATCCACAACACGCCGCTGGAAAAAGAACTGGGGATGGATGCCGCCTCAACAGCCTTCAGGATTGCGGAGGCGTCGAGGAGCCGCACCGTCCAGGGCGCCGTTGTCGCCAGCAGCGCCCGGGCAGCGGAAACAAATCCCGAACTGAACGATCTGATGAGGAAAGAACAGGATGCCCTGAAACAGATTGACGTTCTGGAAACAGCCATTATTGACCTTCTCGCCGCCCCGTCGGAACAGCAGAGGCCGGAGATGATCAAAGACCTCCGTACGAAGATCGAAAGCCTGCGACGGGCCCATGATTCCCTTCTTGATGAGATCAAAAAACGTTCTCCCCGCTATGCGGAAATTGTGAATCCTCCGCCCTCCACCCCCGAGTTCGTCCAAAAATATTTACGCCCTGATGAATCCTTAATCAGCATCCACACGTCGGAGGATCGTTCCTATGTATGGGCCATCCCATATCGGGGGAATGTGACGTTCGCTTCCATTCCCTTCGGAAAGAAAGAAATCACGGGGATCGTTAAGAATCTGCGCAAGTCCCTTGATCCCAAGCCTGAAACATTCGGAGATATCCCGGAATTTGATGTCACCCTGGCGCATGAACTCTATGCAAGGCTGATCAAACCCGTCGAGGACGGGTGGAAGGATGCACGGGATCTCCTCTTTGTCATCGATGCCCCCTTAAACCTTTTGCCGCTATCCGTTCTCCCGACGGCGCCGGTCAAGCCAGATGCGAGGAAGGGAGAATTGTTCGCTTCTTACCGGCAGGTTCCCTGGTTAATCCGAAAGGCGTCCATTACCATGTTACCATCCGTATCCTCCCTCATTCCCCTGAGGACTTATGCCGCCGGAGAAAAAACGCGAAAGTCATTTATCGGTTTCGGCGATCCCATTTTCAGCCCTGATCAGCTTGCCCGGTTAAAAACGGAAATGCCGGCAGATGACAGAAGCCAAGGCACAAATATCATGGTAAGGGGCATCCGTTTGACGGCCAAAGGCAATCTTGATGACGGGAAGATTGTTTCCACCCATCTGGAAAATCTCAACCGCCTGCCCGATACGGCGGAAGAAATTGAAACCATTGCCAGAGTCCTGGAAGCCGATCCCGAGCAGGATGTTTTTCTCAGGGAAAAGGCATCCAAGCGTGTGGTAAAATCCATGAACCTGTCCGACCGGCGGATTATCGCTTTTGCAACCCATGCCCTTGTTCCGGGTGACCTGGACGGTCTGGATCAACCGGCCCTCGCCCTTTCCGCCCCCCGGATTACGGGAGACAAGGAAGACGGATTGCTGACAATGGCCGAGATCATGAAACTGAAACTGGATGCAGACTGGGTTATTCTTTCCGCCTGCAATACCGGCGCGGCCGACGGCGCGGGCGCCGAGGCCATCTCCGGACTGGGGCGCGCCTTTTTCTATGCCGGAACCAGGGCAATCCTGGCCAGCATGTACCCCGTGGAGACAACCTCCGCAAAAAAACTCGTGACACGGCTCTTTGAACTCCAAAAAAAAGACAGAACCCTCACCCGCGCCAGGGCATTGCAGGAATCCATGGTGGAATTGATCAACAGTCCCGGATTGATCGATGAGAACTCAGGGAAGATCGTGGCGAGTTATGCCCACCCTCTGTTCTGGGCGCCTTTCGTTCTGGT
>JBAWYD010000253.1:0-1673 GCA_037143735.1 Deltaproteobacteria bacterium | reverse complement strand
GCCAATCAGAGCATCACGGTAGATCTCTCTGCACTCGTTACCCCGCGAGGTGATGCGGTAGACCGCGCTTACCACGACTAGGATCGTTTTCATCCTACGGTCGCCAGGGTCCTCCCGGCGGCCATTTCTTTTCAAAACGCCCTGCATTCTCAATCGTTTCGGCGATAGGACGCAAAAACGCCCCGATACCCGCCATGATTATTGGGAAACCATCCAATACACCGGGAATTTGAGCTTTACGAAGAAACGCAGTCCATTGGGTCCGCTTGTCGGACCTGCCGGAAAATTCCTCGGAAAAAATTGGTGCTCGGGAATTCAAAGGCGTCCCTCTGCGTTGGCATGTGGCCATAACGGCGTCCTGGAGCGCCGAGCCGTGAAACGAATAGACACGGCTCAACATCCAGATGTCATAGAAATCCTTCATGCGGCTGTTGAGCTCCGCCAGGTCCAAGGAAGCCTCGAACTTTTCCGCCACAATGGTCTCGATGCTGTAGGCTTTGACGACGGGCGGTTCCATATCAAGCAGCGTCGGGAATGTTACCTCCCGAGCGTCGGGAACCACGGCGTCGCCGAACCCGACATCGATCTGCATCGGGATTCTTGCCTTGCCGAGCCAAGCGTCAAACGTAAGCCTTATGCCGGGATATTCCGCATCCTCCGACATGGCTTCGATATTGAAATCGTCGAATTGATAGATCAGCCCGTCATCGAGCGCCACGCTTCCGATCTCCCGGATCAATCCGCCGACAGTGTCAATATCTCCCGGCATGAGACCCAGAAAATCGATATCCCTCGTTGATCTGGCCAGGGGGAAACCCATGCCCACCAGCAGCAGGCCACCCTTCAGGATGAATCCCTCTTTCAGTGGCGACTTGGACAAGCGGAAGAGAAAGCGCTCCAGACCGTAGTGGGTCAATAGAGATTGAAAGGGTTTCCCGCTTTGACGGGCCAGGGACAAAAGCCTGTTTTTTACGGAGGCTGCCATATTCTTGACGGGATCACCGCTCATGAAACCATGGCCTCCAGATAAGGGGTGACGAGCTTTTCCACCTTGCAGAGCTTCGCGTATTCCATCAGTTTTGCCGGACTCGCCCCGCGTCGTTTCAAATACGATCGAGCTGCCTCCAGGGCGACGTCAAGCCCCACGGTGTTTCGCCACCGGAAACAATCGATCACCGTCTTGGGGGCGTTGTAGATCCGGACCTCCTGCTCCATGATGCGATGGACTTCCATGCCCTCCTGAAAACAGGAACCGGTAAAGAAAATGGCTCGGACCGGCGGATACGTCACTTTGGGTTTGCGAGCCTTCCGGTCCACGGCAAGCCAGATTTCATGCGGAATCTGGGTGGTCAGGCCATGAAAGGATAGGGCGGAGATGAGGCAGATGACACCTTGGGGGGCGAGCTTGGCCACATTGACGAGATCGATTTCCGTAGGGAAACTGTCCATCTCGGCAAGTTGATAGAGGCCCCGGGAGATGGAAATCAGCGCACCGTCATCGCGGAGGCCGTACAGGGTTCTGCGGTGGATCCCCTGGTGAAAGGCCTCGCGGGTGCGGATGATCCCTCCCTGCTTTCGGATCTTGCTGATAGCCTTTTCTTTGGCAGTATCCATGGGGAGCATGGTACAGAAACGTCGGCAAAATATCAAGTCTGCCGACGTTACTTGACCAT
>JBAWYD010000252.1:0-1686 GCA_037143735.1 Deltaproteobacteria bacterium | reverse complement strand
AATTGTCAGAAAAACTGATTTATATTCCTGACAAAATTGAATGGTTATGTAACATGCAAAGCATTGATTCAAAAATACTTAACAGGATTTATGGGTCTGGTAGGGGTGCTGTCTTCACCCCAGGCCGTTTTCTGGACCTTGGCAGCCGCGACGCCGTTGATAAAGTGTTGTCGCGCCTGGTCCAGAAAGGCGCCATCCGTCGGCTGGCCCGTGGCCTCTACGATTATCCGGAGCATCATCCGATTATGGGCATTTTGGTGCCGCGCCCAGATGCGATTGCCGGGGCTCTGGCCGGTAAACAAGGTATCCGCCTCCAACCCTCCGGGGCGTATGCGGCCAACCGGCTGGGTTTGTCTACGCAGGTGCCCGCCAGGATTGTCTATCTGACCGACGGACCCTCCCGCACGGTGCGGGTGGGAAATCAGGAGATTCGCCTCCAGCGGACGACGCCTCGGAGCATGGGACCAGCCGATCGTATCAGCGGTTTGGTCATTCAGGCGCTGCGGCACCTGGGCCAAAAGCATGTGGATGATGCCGTGATCCTAACCCTGCAACGCAAACTGAGTGATCAAGACAAGAAACGACTGATGAAGGACATCGCTTATGCACCCGCGTGGGTGGGCAAGCATCTGCGGGAGATTGCCCGGGGAGATGCCTGAATCATGGATCGGTTTATTCGACTGTCCGACGATGAGCGTCGTCGCTACTTTGTGCAAACGGCAGAGCGGATGCGACTCAGTCCGCAGATCATTGAGAAGGATTTCTGGGTCTGCTGGACGCTACGCGAGCTTTTTGCCCTGCCGAACATCGGGAGTATGCTCATTTTCAAAGGTGGAACCTCTCTGTCCAAGGCATACCGCTTGATCGAACGCTTTTCTGAGGATGTTGACGTATCGCTGGACCGGGCCGGTCTTGGTTTTGGCGATGAGGCTTCCAATCCGGAGGCGGTCATCAGCGGCAAGGAGCGAAAACGTCGGATAGATAGACTCAAAGCAGCCTGTCAACATAAGATCGGCGATGAATTAATGCCAATGATGATCAAAACCATCAGGGCCGCTCTTGGCGATGCGCAGGGCTGGTCACTGACTATTGATGAAGGTGATCCCGACCGTCAGACCCTCCTTTACAGCTATCCGTCGAGCTTGCCGGAAACGACCGGCGCGTATATCAGACCGGCCGTGAAGGTTGAAATGGGGGCGCGATCCGATCATTGGCCCAGCAACCAGGTTCGAATTGCGCCCTACGTCGCCGAACGGTTTCCGGCGGCCTTTGAAACAACGGACTTCATCGTCAAGGTGCTTGCCGCGGAACGGACGTTCTGGGAAAAGGCAACCTTGCTTCACGCGGAATATCATCGCCCGCCGGACAAAGAAATTCCCCTCCGGCTGTCGCGCCACTACTACGATACGTCCCGGCTGATTTTGTCCGGGATTGGTGAAAAGGCCATCGGCCGTTCCGGATTGCTGCAACGCGTGGTGGAACACAAAGAGGTGTTTTTTCCCAGCGGTTGGGCGCATTACGATGAGGCTATCCGGGGAAATCTCCAGCTGAGCCCGCACTCTGGACGTATCCGGCAGCTTGAAGAGGATTACGGCAAGATGCGCGAAATGTTCTTTGCCGAGCGCCCCGCATTTGCGGAGGTGTTGCAGATTTTAGAGGAGTGGGAAACTCATTTCAACCAAGGGG
>JBAWYD010000251.1:0-1690 GCA_037143735.1 Deltaproteobacteria bacterium | reverse complement strand
TGGTCGCGTCCCTGCTTGGAGACCTGACTATTTTGAGTTCATTCCATTCGTCATGACTTCGTCATTCCGGATTGGGGCTCTGCCCCAAACCCCGAGATTTTCTAAGGCATTTAAGGCATCCCGACATGGTTTGAATAGTCGGGGAGGATAACCTCCCCTTTCGTCGGTCTACCTGCCCGGCTATTCCTTGAATGGTTGCTTCTCAGCAGAGCCAATCTCCGCTTTGCCGGGCAAACCTATTCTATCATCACGCTCGGCAATTGCAATACCTCATCGCCCAGTCCCACAATGTTTTCTCTTTTTATATCCGTATTATTCTTGCTGCTTTGACATCCGGTTCACCTGGCAGCCAACCATTATAGTAATGAGCAAGGCGCAGGTTCATTGCATTAAGTGCGCCAGAAGGTTTCCATTTGCCTACGTTAACTCGCAGGTTGACTGTTCTCATAACCCGTTCAACAAGGCTGCTGGCCTTACCGTTCAAGCGTTTTTCAATGGCGCTGAACATGTCCGGCCTGGCATTGACAAGATATGACGCACAACCCGTATAACCTCTTTTTTCACAGAAAGATATCAGCCCGTCCAGGCGAGCCCGTTTTTCCCTGAGGACTGCGTCTATCTCGTCCTTTCCCATATACGGGCGGGTTGACGAGATGTCGAATATTTTCCCCATGATTTCCATCCAGTCTGCGGATTTCCTTTTCACTCCATCCGCCCACAGACAGTGTTTTAGCTGGTGGGGAATATGCCAGAGACAACGCTGCAGTATTACATTCAAACATTTAACTCCATTGAAAATACTCGTATCCCCGTCCGTCACAAGCAGGAATTTCTTAAACGACATTATTGTCTCTCTCAGAGGCGCAAACAGCTCGTCCCAGCCTGCATCGTATTTGCCTATTGCCAGCCCAGCTATCCTTACTCCTCCGCCTACTTTCTTCTGTATGAATACTTTCAGTTCCTGACCGCGCTTCTTTATCCCGATGATTGGAATCCCCGTACCGTCGGCCTCGCCGGAAGGCAACTGCTTAGGGTCAAGGTCAAAGCTTATTGTCTTACCCACCTTCTGAACGCAGCGCCAGACTTTCATCCGGTTGAACGTTACTCCGAACATCCCAAGGATCTTTTCCGACACGCGGAACGTCGTCAGGGCTCCGACCAGCGCCAGTATTTTTTCTGTAACCAAACTCATCTTCTGATATCTTCCTATCCCGAGAAGCAACCTGCTTATAAACATCTTTTTCCCGCAAGCCTTGCACTGCACCTGCATCTGTGGCAGAATCAAATCCGCGAAAATAGTCGTTATCTTCATCGGCTTTGCATCCTTTGTCTTCCAGATGAAATTCCTGTCGTTACCGCATAAGCAGTGAAACGGCTTTTTCTTCATCTTCATAAAATCATCGCCAAATTGCTTTAGCACCGCCTTAACAAAATCTGAAAACACCATCACAAATAATTGCTTAAAAACATCCGTCAAATGATCGATTTTGCAGTTTCTGATTTCAATGCTATAGTTCACGTTGTATTCTATTTTCACAAGAGTTCCTCCTTTAAATTATTAGAGCAATTTAAAATGAACTCTTGTGACTTATTTTTCTACTCAAGTCTCCAATTTGTTACGCGACCAGGATATTTGCTCGTAGTAGCTCGTGTTCGAGCGTTCTTTACGGAAGCTCAAAACCATGAAGAA
>JBAWYD010000250.1:0-1726 GCA_037143735.1 Deltaproteobacteria bacterium | reverse complement strand
CTGGTCTGCATGAAAGGTCTGGAAGCGGAAGCCCTTTCCATCGGAAGGCAGTACCTCACGCTGGTGAAAATCATTTCCACAGGTCTCGGTGAGGATGTCAATCTGAGGATCGTGCCGGGCGAGGGGTGGCGTTATTATGCGGAGACCAATGAAATCGCGTTTCCCGTGGAGATGCTCTTAACCGCTTCTCCGGAGGAGATTATCGGGTTTTCCGCCCATGAAGCGGGGCACCGGCAGATATCCCGACAGGACCTTCGAAAAGGGATTTTCAGGCGTTTCTTCTCCAGGGAATCGACGAGATTGCTCCTGAACGCCTTTGAGGATACCCGTGTTGACAACTGGCTGATGGGGATATTCAAAGGGATCAAACATTACCTGGATATCACCTATGAGGATTTGCTGCCCGCCGAACTGGCCCGGTCAAAATACGTGGAACACTTGCGGGACGAAATAACCGTAGCGACCGATTTTTCCCTGCATCCGTATCTTCTGTATCCCCACCTGGAGTACCTTTTGGGGGTTCGTTATTACTGGAGATATGGCCGCCTTCCTTCCCGGACCATGAATCCTGAAGTAGATGAATCCCTCGATAAAACCCATGGGGACTTTGATACGATCTTCCGTCATTATCCTGAAGGCCGGGTTTCGGAAAGAGAGAAATACCGGTTTGCCGAAGAGACGGCCCGGCTGATCGAGGAGAAGATCCTTCCCGAGTATGACAGGCTGGTCAGCGCGGCCGTCACCAGAATGGCTGACGCGATAAAAGACGGGAAGATTCGGATGAAGCACAAAGATTGTGCTCCCGACGAATTGACCCCAAAGGAATTGCGGGAAGAAGCGAGAAAACTCGTCGATGCGAACGCGAAAGAACTGGCGGACAGATTTTCCTCCAAAACCCAGAAGCATGTAAAGAGACGAACGGAAGAATATCAGAAGGGCGACGATCAAGAAAAAGAGACACTTACAGAAGGCAAGAAAGATTCGGAAGAAAAAAAACCCGCATCTTTGACGGAAGAGACTCTCCGGGATCTCATCACAAGGGAACGGAAGATCAATCGCGAACGGGAAGCGCAGAAGGGCGAATATGAGCGGGTCTATCTGCTGATCTCAAATTTGATTCAGACGATAACGGGCATTCTGGAAAATCATTTCGCAAAAAACAAGAGACCCACCTTTCAAGGGTATTTTCCCTCCGGCCAGAAACCCGATTTAAGAAGGGCGATGGAACTCTCCAGGAAGTTGAATCAGGGAATTCCCGTTCATGAGAAGGATCTCAAGGTTTTTCTGAAAAGAAAGCTGCCCACCCAAAGAGACCACAAGATCGTTCTGGCCCTGGATGAATCCGGTTCCATGGGTGAACCGAAGAGGACCTCCGCCCTTGCGGGACTTCTGGTCTTCATGGAAGCGTTGGAACATATCGGCATCGACTATGCGGTGATCGGATTTTCCGACAGTCCGGTCGTGCACAAGGAATTAGGCAGCAAATTGACCCCCCAGGACAGGCGTTTGTTATTCGAAGAAGTGGCCATGTACATACCCTCAGGCTCGACTGCCGACGCCAATACCCTGCAACTGGCGACGAATATGTTAAAAGATCAGCCTCAGGATGCCCTGCGATGGATTATCATGGTCACGGACGGCGAGGGAAATGTGAATACAACGGGTAAATCATTTGCACAGCTTCAGGAAGAAGCCTTAGCTCAAAAGATAGAGGTATTAGGTGTGG
>JBAWYD010000249.1:0-1732 GCA_037143735.1 Deltaproteobacteria bacterium | reverse complement strand
AATCCTGATAAACCCCGAAGTCAAACAACTACACGGAATAAGGTAATCCAATTGGATATCCCTTGGTTTAATGCTCTTTGTGGCAGAGGAAGGCAAAAAAATGGTACTCAAAGATTTCCTTGTCAACGCAGGGACAGAAAAAAACCTGACTGAGTTAATTCTTTTTTTAAGCAAACAGGCTCAGCAAGTGAGGAGGGGGTTTTTCTGTACGCTCAGGAAAACACCATCTGACGAACAGACCAGAAATATGTATGGCGAAGAACAGATGGCGCTCGACAAGTACGCCGACAGGGTGTTCATCTCCGGGTTAAAAAGGACACGACTTGTCCGTTATATTGCAACTGAAGAACAGCACCGGATCATCGAAGTTGAGGATCCGAAGAACAATTTCGGGGTTGTCATCGATCCTCTTGATGGATCGTCCCTTATCGACGTGAACTTCTGCACAGGCTCCATCATCGGCATCTATCCGGGGAATGTTCTCGAAAAGGGCGCAAAGATGGTTGCCGCTTTGTACTTCCTCTATGGACCCCTTACCACCCTGACATTAACCACGGGAAAGGGCGTTCATGAATTCGTTCTCGATGATACAGGAGATTTTTTCTTAAAGCGCAAAAACATCAAAATTCCGGAAGGGAAAATTTACGCACCCGGCGCCATGCGGAAGGATTACTTCCCTGCTCATGCACGGTGGATTGAGCATCTCGAGCAGTCAGGTTATAAACTTCGCTTCAGTGGCTGTTTTGTCGCAGATGTGCACCAGATCCTCCATAAGGGAGGTGTATTCACCTATCCTGGATTCAAAGGTAAGGAAAAAGGAAAATTGAGATTATTATATGAGGCAAATCCCGTCGGGATGATTATTCATGAAGCCGGGGGGGCAATCAGCAACGGAAGGGCAGACATTCTGGATATCACCCCGGAATCGATCGATGAGATTACTCCCATCTACGTCGGGGGAAAAAAAGAGATTGCGCTGATTGAAAAGTTTATGAATGAAGGGGGATAAGACTGGAGTGAAGGTTTATGACAGAAAAAGATTATGGTCCAATTCCGGGTTCAACAATTTTTCGCGGCATTTCCGGCAAGAAAACAATTATCATGGCAGCAAATGTCCGGATTGCCACGGTCGCACAGGGAATTTTCAAAGCCGCAAAAGATACGGATTCTGCCGTATTTATGGAACTTGCGCGGTCTGAATGTGACCTGAAAGGTGGGTATACCGGGTTAACCCCAAAGGATTTCTCAGAAAGAATGAACCAAGCCGCAAAAGCGGTACAGTTTGATATTTGGGCTCTTCATGCAGATCACATCACGATAAAGACGGGAGATGCCCCGGAGATCGAAGGGACCAAACAGTTGATCGATGCCCAGATCATGGCAGGGTATACCTCATTTGCCATTGATGCCTCGCATCTCTTTAATTTTGAAGGAAAAACTGTCAGACAGGAGTTGGAAAAGAATATCCAGGCTACCACGGATCTGGCTCTCTATATTAAAAATAGGATGAAAGGAAAGGATTTCGGTCTGGAAGTGGAAGTAGGTGAGATTGGGAGAAAAGATGGACACGGACTGGTTCTGACAAGACCCGAAGAAGCGGTGGAATTTGTAAAAGCTTTACAGGAAAACGGGGTGTATCCTCAAGTGCTTGCCATTGCCAACGGAAGTACGCATGGGCATGTGTACGATGAAAAAGGGAACGTGATCGAACAGCTTTCCATCGACATCCCCC
>JBAWYD010000248.1:0-1734 GCA_037143735.1 Deltaproteobacteria bacterium | reverse complement strand
CCCTACCGCGCCCAGCGGCTCGCCAAAGACGGCCGGATCGTGGAGGTGTGGCTCACCGCCACCGCATTGGTCAAAGATACCGGCGAGATGTACGCCATTGCGACGACGGAAAGGGAAGCCGTGAAGAAGGGGGAATACAATGACTAAGGAAAAGCAATTCGGTACGGATGGCGACGCCACCGCTTCGAAGGACTCAGGGCGGAACCTGCGCCAGCGGGCGGAGGAGGTATTCCGGGGAAAAGCCGCCGGGAGAGCGGAAAACTTGGAGGCGTTGTCGCCTGATGAAACGCGGCAGTTGCTCCACGAGCTGCAGGTGCACCAGATCGAGTTGGAGCTGCAGAACGACGAACTGCGCCTGACACAAGGAGAATTGGAAGCGTCGCGGGCGCGGTATTTCGACCTGTACGATCTGGCCCCGGTGGGCTATTTCACTCTCAGCGAGACGGGGATGCTCCTGGAGACCAATCTCACCGCCGCTACCCTGCTGGGCGTGGCAAGAAGCGCCCTGATTAACCGACAGTTAACCCATTTTATCCTCCCCGAGGACCAGGACATTTACTACCGGCACCGCAAGCTGCCTTTTGAAACGGGGGCGCACCAGGTCTGCGAGATAAGAATAGTGCGCGTTGACGCCGCCCCCTGCTGGGTACGCATAGATGCCGTTGCTGCGCAGGAGGCCGACGGTGCGCCCGTGTGCCGCGCCGCAATGACAGACATCACCGAGCGCAAGCGGGCGGAGGAACAACTTCGGGAATCGCTGGAACAAGTGCGACGGGCAGTTCAGACAACGATCCAGGTGCTGGTCATGGCCGTGGAGATGAAAGATCCCTACACCGCGGGACATCAACGCCGGATGACGAACCTGGCCCGGACCATGGCCACAGAAATGGGGCTACCGCCGGAGAAGATCGAAGGTCTTCGCATGGCCGGAGTCATCCACGATATCGGCAAGATCACCCTCCCCACGGAGATTCTGAGCAAACCCACAAAGTTGTCCAACATCGAATGGTTGTTGATCAAAGAACACGTCCAGTTAGGCTATGATATTTTAAAAGACGTGGAATCATCCTGGCCCCTGGCGGAGATTGTTCTTCAACACCATGAACGGATGGACGGCTCCGGCTATCCGCGAGGTCTCAAAGGAGATGAAATTCTCATCGAAGCCCGTATCCTCGCCGTGGCCGACGTCGTGGAAGCCATGGCGTCTAATCGGCCCTATCGACCGGCTCTGGGGTTAAATGCGGCACTGGACGAGATTGAGAACAATAAAGGAACGCTTTATGACGCAGATGCGGTGGATGCCTGCCTGAGATTGTTTCGGGAGAAGGGATATAAACTTGAATGATAATTTCATACGTCATCACCCTTAAGTTTCTATTATCCGGAGGACGATAAATGAAGGACGGGGATAAGACAAAGTCGCGGTTACTTGATATTAATCGGTATTTGTTGACGCTTGTCGCAATCTGGACCGCGGGGTCATTGCTTCTCTGGGGTGGAATATCTACCAGTTGAAAAAGTCCATCTTGAGCGCCGCCCGAACGAGCGCCGAGATATCCTACGATAAGGACGTCATCTATCGACAGTGGGTTGCTGCTCTTTCTATGATCCTGAAAATTCCTGTTCTATTGACGAACTCATGGCCTCTGCGGACAAATTGATGTATGAGCAGAAGCAAAACAAGAAGGGACTTCTCCCGCAAGGGGCCTCCCTTTCAGACAGTAATACTCACCC
>JBAWYD010000247.1:0-1749 GCA_037143735.1 Deltaproteobacteria bacterium | reverse complement strand
GGGAATTCAGCGATCATCACTTGCGCCGGCACATTCTGAAACATCATAGGAAGGCCGTTGGCAATGAGGAAATTCTGGGAATCCATCAGTTGAAAATGGAGATGGGGCGCGCCGGAGTTTCCCGTGTTGCCGACCTTGGCGATAACCATGGCCTTATTCACTTTGTCTCCCGGCTTCACACGGATGGACCCTTCCTGAAGATGGCAGTAAGCGCTGAACTCGCCGTTCCCGTGATCGATGACCACATAGTTCCCGGCCACGGTATTGGTCCAGCCGATCTTCGGGACCAAATCCTTGAGGAGGCTGGTGACATATCCGGGTTGGGTAAACCTGGCCGGGTCTCTCATTGGCTCCTCGGGAAACTTGTCCCCCATTTCCACGACCACGCCGTCGCCCATGGATAGAACCTCCCGGCCCCAAATGCTGTAATCGGAAAGCGCCCTGGGGTTTGGACGGGACATCTCAGTGAAGGATGTCGCGTCTTTCTGGTTGGCCCCCACCAGGTCCATGGCGAATTCCTGGGACGCAGATGCCCGGTGGTGGATGTAGCTCAGGGGAAGAAATGCCATCTGCACATCGCCTTTCACCGGAAAGACGTATTTCCCCTTGACCTCATAGGGAGTGAGCTGCACGGGGAAGGCGACGACCGTCTTTTTCCTGCCCGTCGTTATGGTCAGTTGAATCTCCATGCCATCCAGCTTTACGTGACCGACATGATGGAGATACGTAATTTTCGAGAGCGGGAGCAGGATGCTCTGTCCCTCGGTCGCTGTTCCGTTTCCCGGCAGAATCCCTTCGGGAAGCACAACATTGCCCAAAGACAACTGTACGGCAGGCAGTGGCGGCTTCTGAACATTCAGCATATCGGCCGTCTCGGCGATCGCTTCCGATAACGGCTTCCCGGATATCTGAACGCGCACCGCCTCGAGACCCGAGATCTTGCCGATCACGTCCACCTGGTCGACGGTAACAGGAGTCTTCTGGTTGTTCGTCACGACGAGATCGGGCAACTTGATATCTGTGATCTCCCAGTGACCGATGCGGCAGGTAACGGGAATCACCTTCTTGCCTTGGACAAGATTACGGATGTTGATTTTCTCGACTGACCATGCCGTTGACGGAATAATAAAAAGAATCATTGCCGCTAAAACAAACCCTAACTTTTCAAACATACTTTTCCATAAATGGTTCATTATACCTCTCCTGTTTCTATGATAACAATTGAGCGATTGTAGATTCAGGAATCCTCATCCGTCATTCCTGCGAAAGCACGAATTCAGGATTCCAAACCCACCCGCTGGAATCGCTCAATTTAGATATTCAACTTTATTTTGTCTTCGCGAATTTCGTATACAGCTCGTTCGCAAGGGCAGAGAATGCCATGTCCGCCTTCTGTCCACTAATGTTTGTAACCATGACCATTGCCAAATCCCGTTTGGTATCGATCCAGATGTGAGCCAGGTTCATGGTATTGGATCCGCCATGATAGAGCAAGGGATAAGGAGCCCAGTCAACGGTTACCTCGCCCCACCCAAGGGCATATTTCCTGCTTCGTAGTGTGCCGGGTTCAGCATCCTTTCTTTCCGGCATCGTAATTACCGGTGTGTGGAGCTTGCGCATCGTCTCCGGCTTAACAAGGGCTGGGTTACGCTTTCCCTCGCCGGCATTCCATCCTGCCCAGCGCGCAAAATCGAGGATGGACATATGCGCCATACCGGCAGGAGCCAGGATCAAGGGACCATCACCCTT
>JBAWYD010000246.1:0-1767 GCA_037143735.1 Deltaproteobacteria bacterium | reverse complement strand
AGAAGGAATCATCCTGAAACCGCGGAAACTTATTGATCCCGCCCAGTCATGGTACTGGAGCAAGGAATGGCAGCAGAAGGAAGTGGAAGCGGATGAGGAGATCAGAAAGGAAGCGCTGTCACCGGAGTTCCAAAATGCAGAAGCGGGGCTCAAATGGCTGAAGGAATAAAGACTTTCCGCTTTACGAACCGCTTCAGGAAAGAATACAGGGGCCTCCCGAAAGAAATTCAGGAGGCCTTCGATCAGAAACTGACCCTGCTCATGAATGACATGAAACATCCCTCGCTTCGTATAAAACGCATTCAAGGGACAAGAAGCAGATGGGAAGGCTCGGTTACAATGAAGTATCGTTTTATTTTCGAATTTGACGAAGGCATCGCCATCTTCCGTGCAATCGGAACCCACGACATCCTGAATCAATCCTGAAAAGAGAGCTTTGAAAAATTCCCCCGGTTCTTCATCACCAACTGCCCCTCAGCGCACGAACAAAAAACACTACTGCGCGACAATAAACACCTTCGCATCCCCAAGGTAGTCGTTGCCGTTTCGCAGCGTTTCCTGAACGGTTTTTGCGCTTTCCATTTTGATGATGATCAGATTTTCCTTGTTTATGTCGGCGACGGGAATAACCATCACGTTATTACCTGCATATTCATTTTTTTTCGCATTATCAACTGTATCCGCATAACGAACCACTCCATGCACCCGGATAACATTCGGTTTGACGCTTTTTGCGGAATAAACCGTAAATAAATTCTTGTCTTCTCCCGTTGTCACAACAACAGGAAGGATCACGCGCTCATACATCCTTCCATCCAAATTCAGGATGATTCCCGTAACCGGCTTTGTAGAATCATAGGTATAAACCTTTGAGCCTTTAGGGGGTATTGCCGGGGCAGCGGGCACAGTCAAATTTTCCGGCAATGCGGGCGGCAGCTTCGCATTGTCCTTCTTGTCCAGGCTCAACGCCTGAACGAGTGAATTAGCGTTCCCTTTGCACTGATTTACACAGATTCGCATTTCTACGGTAGCTCCAAGGGAGCCATCGGGCTGCATCTGGTATTCTACTGCTTTAGAGATAGATGCTCCCTTTACTACGCCGGACACATGGACCTTGATAATATCCTGCGTCACCATGAAATTCTCAACAGTCGTCTGTGAATCGATCTTCACGCCTTTAATGATTTCCAGCAAATTTCTTTGAGCATCAACAATAGCCGCTCTTCTCGCCAGGGGTCGTGCCTGCGCCAGACTTCCCTTAACCGATGCACCGTGACCGATTGCCGTGATATAGCCATCTACCCAGTTGATCTCGCCTTCGATCTTTTCTTCTGCAAATGATGGTACGGCAAACGAAAAGGCGATAAACAATCCTAATAATATCCGGACCACGATCCTGAATCTCATAATTCATTCCTCCCTTATTGTTTCACATACTTACCGGAGATATAGGCTCCCTGATCGCATTGAACGCATGCCTTGGAATCTTTTAATTCAATCCCCTTGTCACCGATTACTATATCTATCTGGCAAATACCGACCACCAGCTTGTTTCCCGTAACTTCCGCCAGGTCGCCTATTCTACATGTCTTTCCTGATTTGTCGGTTCCCATGGCATTGATAAAATATTTCCCATCCGGGAGCCTGTTTACATCAATTCTCACTTCCATATTGCCATCATTCATCAGATAGGCGCCATTTGTCAAAGTATCCGCATAACACACACCGGCGATTAGAACCGTACTCAACAGACACAATAACAGCAAA
>JBAWYD010000245.1:0-1788 GCA_037143735.1 Deltaproteobacteria bacterium | reverse complement strand
CCATAAATAGGGACAGCGCCCATTTTCCTCGGAAAATGGGCGCTGTCCCTATTTACTGCTATTTATGTTATTTTTTACGCTTTTCCATCTCCTCCGCCTTGAGCTGCTTTCGGAGGATTTTTCCTACGTTCGTCTTCGGAAGCTCCTTACGGAATTCGATCTCTGACGGAAGTTTGTACTTTGCCAGCTTCGTTTTACAGTACTCGATCAGTTCCGCTTCCGTGGCTGTTTCCCCTTCCTTGAGGACAACAAACACCTTGACGTTTTCACCCCGCTTCAGATCGGGAACTCCGATGGAACACGCTTCCTGAACCTTGGGATGCTGGTATAGGACCTCGTCAATATCCCGTGGATAGACATTAAAACCACCGGAGATGATCATGTCTTTCTTGCGGTCAACAATGTAGAAGTACCCATCCTCATCCATCGTTGCGATATCTCCCGTGTAACACCAGCCGTCCCGGAGGGTGTTGGCCGTTTCGTCATCCATCCCCCTGTAACCCTTCATGATCTGAGGACCACGGACGATCAGTTCACCCCGTTCGCCAACCGGCACATCGGTAATGCCGTCCTCCAGACTGACGATGCGTGCCTCCGTATCGGAAATGGGAATGCCGATGCTTCCGACCTTCCGAACGCCGCCGAAGGGGTTGACGTGGGTCACCGGTGTGGTTTCGGTAAGCCCGAATCCCTCAACAATCACGGCCCCTGTCATTTTTTCAAAATCATGGATGACCTCTACGGGAAGGGGCGCGCTTCCGGAGAAGGCCCCTTTGATACAACTCATGTCTGTTTTTTTCAGATCAGGGTGATTTAGCATCCCGATATACATGGTCGGCACGAGGGGCGCGAACGTCGGTCTGAATTTTCTGATCGCCTCGAGGAGGGGTTCCGGCTGCGGCCTGGGAACAAGAACCTGGGACCATCCCATCTGCACAGAAAAATTCATGGACACGGATAACCCGAAAACATGGAAATAGGGTAGCGCCCCCAACATGATTTCCGTCCCGCCGGCAAATTTCGGGAACCAGGCACTTAGCTGCTGCACCTGCTTGCTCAGGTTGGCATGGGTGAGCATCACCCCTTTGGAAACGCCCGTTGTTCCTCCGGTGTACTGATACATGGCCACGTCCTCAAAGCCCAATTTGGCAGACGGCGGATTCGGCAAATATTTGGCGATGCAGTCTTTCCACCGATAAACATCCGGTCCCGGCTTGACATCAGCGGCGAGCTTCTTCTTTTTGGCAACCAGCGGGAAAAGCAGATTTTTCGGAAACGGCAAATAATCTCCGATAGAAGTATAGACAATCTGTTTGATCCGGGTTTTCGGCCGCAGGTCAATCATGCGGTTCGCCAGGAGATCGAGGGTAATAAGCGCCAGAGCACCGGAATCGTTAAACTGATGTTCCAGTTCGCGATCGGTGTATAGAGGATTATTCATCACCGTAACGGCCCCGATCTTCAATATGGCAAAATTGGCAATGACACAGGGAATCACATTGGGCAGGAGAATAGCGACGGCGTCCCCCTGTTTGATCCCGAAGGCTGCAAGACAGGCGGCAAAACGATCCACCATGTCTTTTAATTCCCTGTAATTCAATGTATAACCCTGAAAGACGAGGGCGGGATTCTGGGGAAACTTTCCTGCCATCCTGTCAAGGATGTCGGGCATACATATCTCTTCGTACTGGATTGTTTCCGGCACCCCTTTTTCGTAAGACTTCAACCACGGTTTGTCCTGATACCTGATCTCGTCAGCCATATTGATGTGCCCTCCTTTACATAAAG
>JBAWYD010000244.1:0-1790 GCA_037143735.1 Deltaproteobacteria bacterium | reverse complement strand
AGCGGACAGACATGTATATCAGCACATTAAGAAATTTTATCAAGGCCATGGGAGGCGACCTGGAAATCATCGCCACATTTCCTGATGGGTCCGTTCAGATCAGTCAATTTGAAAACATTGCTGCGAAGGCAAAAAGAGGAAATTCAAATAGTTCCGGTTGAAAACTGGAATTATTTATGGTCATATTCTCACGCGATAGGGGGAGATCCACTGCTTCCTGAAAGCAAGCATCCGGGAATTTTGACAGACAACCGCCCTTTCGATGCGTAATCAACAAGTTGACGCGACCGAAAGGTGAGACGATTGCTCATTCAATGACCAAAACGGCATAGACTCCGAATAAGTCTTGACTTTTTCGGAGTTCTGGTTATAATGGTCGCCATGAATAGATATCTTGAAAAATATATTCAGAAAGATCTTAAAAGAAAGATCGTACTGCTTACCGGTCCGAGGCAGGCAGGCAAGACGACCCTTGCGATGATGCTGAAGGAAAACCTCGATTATTTTAATTACGACAATGCCGAGCACCGTTTAAACCTGATGGAGAAGACCTGGGACCGTTCCAGAGACCTGGTTATTTTTGACGAACTCCATAAGATGAAGAATTGGAAATCATGGCTCAAGGGCATTTATGATACCGAAACAATTCCCCCCTCCATTATTGTTACCGGCAGCGCAAAGTTTGATGCCTGCAAAAAGGTCGGCGATTCACTTGCCGGAAGGTTTTTCGAATTTAGACTCCATCCCCTTGATCTGAAGGAGATCAAAACCGTTTTAGGGCCGGAAGACCTGGAAGGAAAACTTGATCTGCTTTTAAAGCTGGGAGGATTTCCGGAGCCCTATCTTGAAGGCGATGAGACTTATTATAATCGTTGGAAAAGAAGCCATCTGGATATTATATTAAAGCAGGATATGGTTGATCTCGAAAATATGCGCCATATTACGTCCATTGAGACCCTGATCCAGCTTTTGAAAAAGAAGGTCGGAAGCCCCATATCATACCGATCCCTGGCTGAAGATCTTCAATGTTCGGACAAGACCGTTAAGCGATGGTTGACCGTATTGGAAACGCTGTATGTCGTTTTCAAGGTCCCCCCTTTTCATAGAAACATTTCCCGGTCCCTTCTCAAAGCGCCCAAATATTTTTTTTATGATACGGGCCAGGTGCCGGACGAGCCGGGGATGAAGCTGGAAAACCTTGTTGCCTGCTCATTGCTTAAAGAGATTCATTTCCGGGAGGATTGCCTGGGGGAAAAATGGGGTTTCTATTACCTGAAAAACAAGGACGGCCGGGAGATAGATTTCTTTATTACAAAGCAGGAAAAGCCCGCTCTAATGATCGAAGTCAAATGGAGCGATGCAGAACGAAGCCCCAACTTTTCTTTCTTTGAGAAATATCTTGCCGGTGTAAATAAAATCCAGATCGTCAAGGACCTCAATCGGGAAAAGACCTATCCGGACGGCACCGAGATTAGAACCGCCCAAAACTGGCTGTCTGAAATCAGTCTTGAATGACCTGCTTGTCGAGGAAGGCGGCGGCTTCACACCTGTGCAGTTCGCTTTGTAACAGGAAAGTATTCAAGCGTGTATTTTCCTGATGGAGATACTATCCCCTCCTTCCTGAAGTCAGTAAAACGTCAACCTTGACGAAAATGCCCGACTTGAAATGGAAGTAACTGATGTTGTCTCTTCAGAGATCAGGTTTAAAGGAATGAGAACACGGGAATTTTTTCATTCCATTATTCATGTCCATTATTCATTGACAACCATGTCTGCGTTTCTTATAATAA
>JBAWYD010000243.1:0-1895 GCA_037143735.1 Deltaproteobacteria bacterium | reverse complement strand
TGACGCCCCCGTAAAAAGTCACGCGGCGATTTTGGAAGCGTAGGCCATATTTCCAGTCACCGAGTTAAAAATATAGCTGAGCCGGCGCCACGGGCTCAGGAAGCGCTCTTTGACAACCCAAATAATAGAACGGATGGCGGCCGAAACTACACCGGGGGCGGTTTTGAGGGTATCCAGCGCCCTTTTCACCCTGGCTGCCCTGAAGAGGTTGACGCCGATGGCTTTTAAACGGGCACAGTAGCCCACGGCGGACAGACCTCGAACCCTGAGATGTTTGACCCCTGTCTTTTTGTCCATTTCCGAAAAGGTTGATTCAATCCCGGAGCGCCAACGGTACTTGTCCTTGAACTCCGTGGTGTGCTCCCTAGCCCGGCGGGCGGTGATCCGCAGTGTCTTGAGGTCAAAGCGAAGATAATGACGCTTCTTCCCCGGCTTGACGGGACATTGATCCAGGAGGGGACAGACAATGCAATGTTCCGAGGCAAAGGCAACGTTACAGGTATTCTTCTTTCCCTGCTTGGACTTTACCGGAGCATGCCCCTGGGGACAGGCGGAGATCTTTCCCTTTTCCGTCTGTGGAAAATCGGCTAGGCTGAGGGTTTCTTCCTTCGGCGTCCCCATGACAGGAGAGACAACCTCAACGCACATTTTCTTGGCCTTCTCACTGTTGTCGTCACTGCCGTAAAGGGAATCCGCCAGAACTTCTTCCGGGGCAAGACCCCGTTCTTTTGTCGATTCCAGGGCAGGGATCAGGGCATGGACGTCGCTGACATGAGCCGATTCAATCTCCACATGGGTGATCAGATTCAGGGTCTTCTCTTTGATCGCTTCATCGGAAGAATCGCAATAGGTCTCCATGACCTGAACCTGGTATCCCTGACCCTTGTGGGCGTCATATCCGGCGTCCGGATCGGAGGGATTCTGGAGAGAAGATGATAAAATCTGTTTGGGATTCTTCATCGCTATCTCCGCCGACTGATTGGTCACGTCACATTGATCCTTCAGTACCCGCAAGAGGACGCCGAACGTGGTCATGGACTTCACCTGCTTATTCTCACAAAAACACTGAACCAGAGAAAAGAGGTCCCGGCTGACTGTCTCCAGGGTTTTCTCCGAATCAGACGGCTTCACCAGGGAGAAACAACCCAGGGACTTCTCAGTCAGGTACCGGTCCAAAAGCTCTTTCTCAATCGTTTCAAAAATTACCTGGCGCTGCCGCTTGAGGTTGATCAGAAAGTTATGGATGCTCTGGGAGAAAATGCAGATCCTCCCCAAACGTCGCATGTTGGAACGGATATGAACGGAATCGATCCGCTGCTTGGAGGTATCTACCCCAAACACCTTCGCAAGGGTCTCCGTCGTCGCGTTAAAGAGATATCTGTCCAGACCCTTCTCCGCAACTACATGACGGAGCATCCAGAGTGTCTTGCTGCACAGATACTTGGCATCATCCGACTCGCCGGGGATATCCAGGGCGTAATGCCACTGAACATTAAAGGAAAGCTGGGTTACAGCCTCCTCGTCCGTCAGATCATGCATCTGCTGGAGGATCAAGACCCCCAGTGCGGTGTACAGCTCTTTGCTTGGTCTCCCGAATCCGTCGGCGTAATAGGGGGCTATCTTATGAACGGGCAATTCGGAAAGAATATGGTCCCGGAACAGACCGGCCCAGGACTCGTCCAAAAGCTTGCGTCGTTTGGGTCCCAGGTAGTCCCAAGGATCGATCAGGTAGGGCGTTTTGTGATCGCGGGTACGAATCATGGCATCAGCACCTATGTTGTTAATATTTAACATGATTCATACCATTTTGGGGAAATATTGTCAAGGGAAATATGCATTATTATTAAATTATTTTAACAACTTACGCTAAATTGGACTTTTTACGAGTTCATCAA
>JBAWYD010000242.1:0-1912 GCA_037143735.1 Deltaproteobacteria bacterium | reverse complement strand
TGAGCCAGTTCCTGGCCGAGTTCGACGGCATCGATGAACTCCGGGGGGTCCTCGTTCTGGGGGCAACCAACCGCATCGATATGCTGGACGCCGCGGTCCTCCGACCGGGGCGTTTCGACGATATCGTGGAGATGATGATGCCCAGCCCGGAAGACAGGGAGGCGATTTTTGCCGTCCATCTCCGGCAGAAGCCCGTGGGCAAAGAGGTGCAACCAGCCGCATTAGCTGAGAAAACGGAAGGCTTCAGCGGGGCCGACATTGCCTCCGTCGTGCGGAAAGCGGCCATGACGGCGGTGCGCCGCGCCGTTTCGTCCATGGAGAAGGCCGGGGCCGGGGAACCGGACATCCTCATCAGCCGCCAGGATGTCGAAGACGCCGTTGCGGAAGTGCTCCGGGGGATGGGGTGAGCATGGGAATTTATCTTTTCTGTCTGACGCCGGCCGTTCCGTGTCCGGAGATCGCCGGGACAGGGATCGACGGGGAACATCCCCTTTTTGTCGAGATCATCGGGGATGTTGCCGCCGTCCTTGCAGAGGTTAATATCGAGGACTTCTCCGGCCCCGAGTCCCAGCAGAAAATGGAAGACCTGACATGGGTGGCCCCCCGGGCGCTGCGTCATGAAGAGGTCGTCCTGTCCGCGATGGAGCAGGGTCCGGTATTGCCCGTTCGTTTCGGCACCGTCTTTTCTTCAATAGCAGCGGCGGCGGAACCACTGCGGCAACGCCAGGACGTCTTGATGAAGTTTTTCCAGGAGACAATCGATAAAAAAGAATGGACTCTCAAGGGATATGTGGATCGGCCCCAGGCCCGGGCGCAAATGACGGCGGCCCGGCTGGCGGCGGAAAAGGAACAATTGGCAGGACTTTCTCCCGGTAAGCGCTATTTTTTAGAGCAGAAAATCAAGGGAGCCGTGGACAAGGATGTGGCAGTTTGGCTGAAAGAGATGGGGCGCGATATCTTGCGCATCGCCCGTGAGGCTTCGGTAGGGTTCAGTGAATGTCGTCTCCAGTCGCAGGATGTCACCGGCAGGGACGAGGAGATGTTTTTCCACAGCGCCCTGCTCGTTCCCGACGCGTGCATGGCGGCCCTGGAAGGCATGACGGACGAATGGAACAAGCGCCATGAAGCCCAGGGGCTCAGTGTTGAGCTTTCCGGCCCTTGGCCGCCGTACCATTTTGCCCCGACTCTTTAGGAAGATTGACAACCCCATGAGGAATATGTATGAAAACCATATTTGACGCTCTCGTAAAAAATCGCAAAACCCTCTTTTTTGTCATTCCCGTGAAAACGGGAATCCAGTATTTTAAAGTAGTTACATGTGCTCTGGATTCCCGCCTACGCGGGAATGACGACTTTTTACGAGGTCATCATGTTTGAAGGGAAGAAATTATATGCCGTAATAATTGCGTTTCTCTTGATTATTACCTTTTTCATCACCTTTCACATCATACGCAACCACTATAAGTATGTATTCAAGAATGTAATCACTGAAAATACATTAACGGCGCATCTCCTCTCCTCGCTCCTTTATGAGCATCAGAAGGCAGCTACCAGTATCCTGGAGTCCTATGCACGACGTCCCCTCTTTATCGATGCGGTGAAGAAGAAGGACTTTCACCGTGCCGTATATCACCTGAAATCCTTAAACGAGCATCATACTGAAATGGATGCCCTCGTTCTCTACGATCAATATGGAACTATCTGGGCAAATTACCCGGTGAGCAAAGAGGGGTTTGGCAAGAACTTTGCCTACCGTGACTTGTATAAAGGGGTAAGCAAGAAATGGAGACCCTATATTTCTACCCTGTACCGGAGGGTTGTTCAGGGAAAAGGTCTTGCTGTTGCCGTATCTGTTCCGGTATTCGACAGAAAAGGCAAGGTCATCGGGATACTGTGTGGTATCCAACACACC
>JBAWYD010000241.1:0-1925 GCA_037143735.1 Deltaproteobacteria bacterium | reverse complement strand
TTGTTCTGGCCCGCGATCACGTCGGCATCAAACCGCTCGTCTATTACTGGGACGGCAAAAAATTCCTCTTCGCCTCGGAGATCAAGTCCCTCCTTGCCGATCCTGCCGTCCGGAAGGAGCTTGATCTGGAGGCACTGGACCTCTATCTCAGCCTCAATTACATCCCCGCCCCCCATACGATCTTCAAGAACATCCGCAAGCTCCGCCCCGGTCATGTCCTGACGGTTCGCGACGGCGTTCTCAAAGAAGAAGAATTCTGGGACATCGCTCCCGGGATGCCTGGCGACGCACCCCCACCGGATGCCCGCGATTTTGAAGAGACGAAGGCGATCCTCTTCCGTACCCTGGAGGACTCCGTCCGCAGCCAGATGGTCGCCGATGTCCCCCTCGGGGCCTTTTTGAGCGGCGGCATCGACTCGAGCGTCATCGTGGGTCTGATGGCGCGCAACGCCTCCCGGCCTGTGAAAACCTACGCCATCGGCTTTGCGGATATGCCGATGTACGATGAAAGCGCCTACGCCCGCGAAGTGGCCGCATTCCACCATACGGAACACCACGAAATCATGCTGAGTTCGCGGGAAATCATCGATACGATCCCCGCCGTCCTTGCATCCCTTGACGAGCCGTTCGGCGATTCCTCCGCCGTACCCACCTATGTGGTCGCCCGCGAGACCGTTCGGGACGTCACCGTCGCCCTCTCCGGCGATGGCGGCGATGAACTCTTTGCCGGCTACCGCATGTACAAGGGCGAGGCATGGCACCTTCGTTATTGTCTCATCCCCCAACTCCTCCGGACGGGACTTTTGGAGCCGGTCATCCGTTCCCTTCCCGATTCCCGTGATAACAAATACGGGGAACAGATCCGGAGGATCAAGAAATTCCTCCGCGGGGCAAAAGAGACATTTGCGGAGCGGGTCTTTTCCTGGAATGAGCTTTTCAGCCGGGAGAGTAAAAAGGCTCTTCTGACCGATAGTTACGGGATAGACCACCAACTGGCGCCGGAATTATTCGCCGCCGCCCTGAACCATTTGCCGACCGACCCCATCAACCGGATGCTTTACGCCGACCTCAAGATTTCCCTGCCCGCGGACATGCTCTGGAAGGTGGACACGATGAGCATGCGTCATTCCCTGGAGGTCCGGGTTCCGCTGCTTGACCATCGGGTCTGCGAACTGGCATTTACGATCGGGGGCGAATGGAAGATCAGACACGGCCGCAGCAAATACATCTTCATCGAAACGTTTAAGGACATCCTTCCGCAATCCCTGCACAATCGGCCCAAGTGGGGTTTTGAGATGCCGATCAGCAAATGGCTGAAGTCAGATCTGCGGTACCTTATCGAAGAGAATCTCTCGCAGGAAAGAATCATCCGGGAGGGAATTTTCCATTACCCTGCCGTCAAAAAACTCATAGACAACCTCATGTCAAATCGCTCCGACACTTCCTGGCAAATCTGGAATCTCATCGTATTTCAGGTCTGGTACTCCCATTATGGAAAAAATTAAAGTTATTCATGTCATCACCCGCTTTGACAAGGGAGGGTCGTCCGAGAATACCTTTCTGACTGTACAGGGACTGGCTAAAGAAAAATACGAAGTTATCCTGATAAGAGGGCTTTCCGAAGAATCGCGTATGGGGACGGAGGAAGCGGCGGCAGTAGAAAGAAATTTAACGGAAGCTGAAAAAAGCGGTGTCAAAGTCATCACTATCCCCGGACTTGTGAGAAGCATCCAGCCCCTTAACGATCTCAAAACCCTTTTAAATCTGATACGCATCTTCAAAAATGAAAGGCCGCACATTGTTCATACCCATACCTCCAAAGCGGGCATTCTCGGTCGCTGGGCCGTTTTCTTCGCGAAGGTTCCCATCATCGTTCATACGCCCCACGGCCACGTTTTCTGGGGTTACTTCAATAAATGGAAAAC
>JBAWYD010000240.1:0-1925 GCA_037143735.1 Deltaproteobacteria bacterium | reverse complement strand
GCCCTCCAATCTGTACGTGTAGTATACGTACAGTACCCATTCATCTCAAGAAGAAAAAGGGGACAGATTTATTTTCCGGCCTTTCCATTATCTCTTCGATTGCCAGTGATATGGATTTCGTCCCCAAGATCTAATCCTTCGCCGCGGAGTTTACCCTTGAGCGCCTGTCCTCGAGCGGAGCGGAGGAAAGCGAAGGGCTCAGGACGAGCTGCCAGTCGACTGGCCCCGTTAGAGCGATCTTCGGATCAATAAATAAATCTGTCCCCTTTTTACCCTGGATATAGTAGCAGCGTAGGATCATAGACCCACTACCCCTTGATCCCTCGGCCCGTGGCCCTCGGGAACCGTGAAGGAAGGCGGGGTGTACGGACCCTGCCGCGGCATGCAAGGGGTATGTAGTTCTTTCAACTGCGATCAGGACAGGCCTCCGGCTGATGAAAGGGACGGATGGGGGTTCTGCAAAAGGGTGGCTGCCCGTTCCGCTATGCTTCGCGGGGGTGCAGGGGGCTAAAGTCCCCCTCCCGCAAGGTAGGGGGGAGTAAGCGGTAATTGCATTATTACCTTGCAAGATAGCAACGTGACTGATAGATTGACGCTATGGATTTAATCAACCGCTCCATTCTCCCGTTAATGATTCACCGAATGCGGCAGGATCGCATCCTTGCGGTGACCGGCGCCCGGCAGACGGGAAAAACGACCTTGTGCGAAAGGCAGTTGCCGGAAAACGTGCAACAGGCTCACGCATACATCACCTTCGACGATCCGGAAGAACGCCTCCGTTTTCAAAGATCACCCCTTGCCATTCTGGAATCCCTGGACGCCCCCCTCGTGATCCTCGATGAGGTCCAGAAAATTCCCTCCCTGTTCGATCCTCTGAAGGCGGTCGCAGACAACAATGCGAGAAAGGAGAGGAAGCAAACCTTCATCCTGACGGGGTCGTCTCAGCTTCTTCTCGTGAAATCCATCCGGGAAACGCTGGCGGGAAGGACGGCGCTGTTCAACCTCCATCCCTTTTCCCTTCCGGAACTGCTGGGTGGAGACAAGGCGCCCCTCCTGGACCGCCTCTGGGCCGGCGATGTCTCTCTGTCCGACGAGGCAAAACGCCTCCTGACCCTCTCCCCGCAAGAGACACGGCGCATGCGGGCGATTCGCGATCTTCACCGGAAATGGGGAGGCTTCCCGCCGGTATGGCAGCGGGAGGACGAGGCGGACAAGATCAACTGGCTCAAGGATCATCGGAAAACCTACCTGGAACGCGACCTGACGGATGCGGGGCAGGTTGCGGATTTGGATGCCTTTGCCCTGGCGCAGAAACTCTTGTGCGCCCGGACAGCGTCGCTGCTGTCGGTAAGCGAGGTGGCGCGGGACGCCGGTTTGGCCGTCAATACCGTGAAGCGGTATATTCATCTGCTGTCCATGACTTTCCAATGCGTTTTGCTGGCGCCCTATTACCAAAATGTGGGCAAGCGTCTGATCAAAAGCCCCAAGATCTATTTTACCGATCCCGGGGTGATCCGCGTGATTCTGGGGGAGCGATCCGTCAATGAGGGGGCCTGGTACGAGAGCTGGGTGTTTTCCGAACTCCTGAAGTGGCGGCAACGTCAACCTGTCGAGCCGGAGCTGTTTTTCTATCGGACAAGCGGCGGCCTGGAAGTCGATTTTCTCATCGCCGCGCCGGATCGATTGCTACCCGTGGAAGTCAAGTCCCATGACCGGGTGACCTCCGCCGATGGCCGATCCGTGGAGACCTTTCTCAAATCTCGCGGCGATGGGTCTGGAATCGGCCTGGTGATCTATCCGGGAAACGACATCGGAGAGGTCAGGCGGAACGTATGGGCCGTGCCGGACTGGTATCTCTTTCCTTTCCTGTAATTGGGGTCAGGTCTTTAGATTTAGCATTTCCTTCATGATTCTGCTGATGGTGG
>JBAWYD010000239.1:0-1933 GCA_037143735.1 Deltaproteobacteria bacterium | reverse complement strand
ATAACTCAAAAAAACCTCATCATGACGGGAATGGCGATAAAAGTGCCTATGGAGGTGGTCAGGTTGACAGAGGCGACGAGGAGGAGTATTCGTGTAATTTTGTTGTTAAAAAACCCCTTCAGGGTGGTTACATCATCGGTAAGATTAAGAAAGTCTTTCACCTGAGGTTTACGGATGGTTGCCTCGGTGAGACCGGCAATCCAACCGGCGGCGATCAGCGGATGTAATGTGGTAATAGGGGCCGCTATGGCTGAAGCGGCGATGGTTACAGGATGGGCCAATAGAATGAGCGCTCCCACGCCGGAGCAGGTGGCCGTAATCAGTATCCACCATTTAATCATGCTGATGCTTGCCTGGGATCCGGAGTAAAAAAACCCGGCGATGATTAAACCGATGATCGCTGCGGAAAATATCCATCCCGCAAGCTTTGACCAGAGACCGGGTGGAGGAATCCGATTGATTGCGTCCATATCAACCGCTCTGCCCATGTTGCTGATGACACCCGGTATATGTCCGGCGCCCACAACGGCAACAATCTTATGTCCGGGGGCATGGGTAATGGAATGAGAGAGGTATTGGTCTCTTTCGTCAATCAGGGTGGTTTTCAAGTCCGGCAGACTTTCTCCCATGGTCTTTAAAACCATCTCCAGCATATCGCCTTCTTTGAGTTTTTCTATTTCTTCCGCTGTGATGTCCCCGGCAACGAAGAGCGACAGTATCATATCCGGAACAACTTTCAGTTTGCCGAAGAAACTCATTTTTCGCCACGCCCGCAGCATGGTGACGCGGACCTCCCGGTCGACGAGAACAACGTCGGAACCCAGCTCTTCCGCCTTGCGTATGGCCCGGAGCATTTCCTCGCCGGGTCGTATATTGAATTTTCTGGCGATCTTTTTTTGAAATGACACCATGAGCAACTGGGCAAGCAGTAAAGACGTCCGTTTTCCCCTGATGACTTTAACGATGTCCATTTCCTGCCACTTGTCCTTTTGCTTGATGGCCTCATAACGGGACGTACAGAGTTCAACGCAGACCACATCCGGTTTCTCTTCGTCGATCACCCGTTCCACAAGATCGGCGCTTTCGCGTGAGACGTGAGCTGTTCCGATAAGAATGATTTCTCTGCCGTTCCACGTCAATCGGTGTACATTCTCGCTGGCCATGCCGGGAAACTCCTCCTTGCCCGTCATTAGCAGCATTCAGGATTGTTGTAAAGTGAAATGCCATTGGAATGGTGCGTGGTCCCGTTGTTCCTTTTGACTTGACATGCCATGCTATCTCGTTTATTTCTTCCGAAGACGTCAATTGTCATTGATAAGGACCGTATGGATATAAACAGATGGGCTGAGAATTTGATAGAAGATGTTTCCGAGAAGTGGGAGCGTTCAGAAATGAAATATGGATTCAGCGACCAGGGATTCCGGGTTTTTTATTCTCCCGTTTATCCGGGCCCCGATTTGATGGTCGTCGGATTCAACCCGGGGAACGATGAGAAACCCTTCAGTAGGGAGGATGACTGCCATGTCCCAGTGGTTCATGAATACTTTTGTCATGATTCGAAAATGGCGAGGAAGATGAAATATCTGTTCGAAGGCATTGACAGGGATGAGTGGCTGGAGGCGAGCATCAAACTGAATATCATCTTCTTTCGGAGTGAGAATGACGCTCAGTGGGAATCCCTTGACCGGGACATACGGGATGATCTGGAAATGTTCTGTTTCGATAAGGTGTGTGATATTATCGATACACTGAAACCCCGGTTCATTGTTACGGAAGGGCTGAAGGTTTTTGACACGCTGGTCCGTTCCGTCCTGATGGGATGTGAGGAGGCGGAAGTGAAAATCGGCGTCGGCGGCCGGAAGGTTTATGCCAGAAGCCTGTATGGTCACAGCCGTGTCATCGGTTTGGCCCACCTGACAAAAGACCGGATCAG
>JBAWYD010000238.1:0-1941 GCA_037143735.1 Deltaproteobacteria bacterium | reverse complement strand
CAGGATACTCTAATTGTATTGCCCTGATCTGTGCAATGTAAGGGGTTCAGTCCAGGGAAGGTCATACTCGTCATTCTTGTTAAGGTGTTTCGAGTATATTCATTGCCCCGTGGATAACGGCAAGAACATCAATTTGGTCTGACTTTATGTAGTAGATGACTCGGTAGGAACCCTCGATTACTTCTCGAATCTGGTCCATATCGTATTCAGGAACCCTTCTGCCTGAAAAAGGAAATTTGCCTATCTGTTGAGATCTGCGGGTTAGTCGATCAACTATGCGTTTTGCATACTCAGGAGAATTCTGGGCAATATGATCATGGATGGCGTCAAGATGGGACTCAGCTGTATCAGTCCAGAGGACTTTCATTCCGGCAAACCGTATTTTGCACGAACCTGGATCACATCCTTGGTTAGGCCTTTGTTACTGTCTGATAGACCCTGCTCAATCACTTCACGAACGTATATCTCCCGCATGAGATCATCCCATGTGGCATTCTGCGGCATCCGTTCGATCAGTTTGTGGGCTTCATCCTTGTGCATGACCGTTGGCATAAATCATCTCCTTCCTTTTGATGGTGGAATAGTAGCATTAAGTCAAATTAATTTCAAACATCTTTACCCGATTCGACTTTCCTATTGCTTGAAATTCTTTCCGATGCTCCATGCATTGCCTGCGTAACCCCCGACTTCCCAGAACTGATTGTCGGGCATTGTCAACGTGAAGGGCCTAATCTTCTTGATGTCTGGCTTTCCGTCAGAACAGCACTCGGCATTGGCGTACGCACCCACAATTTCTCCGATGAAAACCACGTTGGTAGGAAGATCCACGACGTTTACCAGTTTACACTCCATGCAGAGTGGGCAATCGTCGATCATGGGAACCCCTGTCACTTTGCCTGTAATCACTTTGAATAGCGATGATTTATCTTCTGTTCTGCCTGATACGATTCCGCAGTAGTCCACCTTCTCCATGAGATCGACACCTGGAATATTGACGCTGAAAGCCATGGATGTATGAATCCCGCCATTTGTATAGTGGGTTTTCCCGAGCGCGATGGCAATCATGGGTGGCTTGAAGTTGACTCTCGTTACCCATCCGACCGCCATGAAGTTCGGGCGCTTATTCACCAGTGTCCCAACGACAATCATGGACATCGGATACGTGAAAGCATTCTCATCTATTGTAATCTTTGCCATTGTTTCATCCTCGTTTTTGTCGGGCCATGCCTTATAAACACATGCTAATTGAAAGCAGGCACTCTTTTCAAATTATCAAGCGCTTGCTTACATACGACAGCAATACCCAGAATCTTCGTAAAAATCAATCTCCAAAATATGTGTAGCTTTCAACCGCAATTCAGCAAAATGAGATAATTTTTTATTAAACGCTTTGTATTTGGCAGAGTGAATATGGTTCATGAAAAAAATTTAGACTCTCCGACTTCTTTTCAAGTTTTCGGCAGCAGCTTATGCAGCCCTTGTAATTGTAATCATAAAGATGTATCAGTTCAGTCTCAGCACTCTTGGACGCTGCACCATCAAGGGCATGCTTCAATAGCGTCTCAGTATTCCATTTTTTCTTGGGCTCTCGTTTAAAGCTATCACTTTTATAAAGTTAACCTCGGCTTCATTTTATCTCGTTATAAATTGTCTGAACCAGCGCCGATCGGTTCTGTTCGAACTGTTTCTGTATCTTCTCGATGCTCTGGCCCTTTACCTTGAGACCGTGTACTTTCTCCTTACAGGGACGGAAAATTCACTGTCAAGCCCTCGCATCTTTCGAGGGTCACTTTCCTTTTTCTTTATCGGCCTTTTCCTTGGCTAAGCGATCCTGCTCCGCCTTATCTTTGTCAGCTTTCTCCTTGGCGATACGATCCTGCTCCGCCTTATCTTTATCAGCTTTTTCTTTGGCCACACGATCCTGTTCAGCCTTATCTTTGT
>JBAWYD010000237.1:0-1950 GCA_037143735.1 Deltaproteobacteria bacterium | reverse complement strand
GGACGGATTTTCGGCATAATTTCAAAGATCGTGTCCGTCGTTACCCGATAATCCTGCTTCGTGACAAGCTCCCGCTCAAAGGCAAACTGGGCAACCTGCTGGAAGAGATATTCCATATCGGCCGGCGTGAATCGAGAGGTCATCTTTATGATACGGCCAAGATCGATCTCCCCCGTATTCAGTTTGGAGAGGTAGTGCTCCAGAATCGTTTTTCTCTCGTCTTCGTTCAAACCACCCACCGGAATAACACAATCAAACCGTCCCGGTCGGAGCAATGCGGCATCAAGCTGCCTGATATAATTGGTAGCGCAAATGAGGAGGATGTTGTTCCCCTGGTTTTTTAACAGCGGGACCTGCTTCAGAAACTCATTGGTAATGGATTTGTCAATCCGGCTCGCATCGTCCCGGCTGCCCGCGATCTCTTCAAACTCATCGATAAAGATGACAGCTTCTTCCAGGTTTCGCGCCTTTTCCATGATCTTGTGCAAATTGGCGCCTATTTTTTCGGTCCCGTCAACCATGAGCATGCTCGGAGCAATCTCAATGAACCACCAGGAAAGTGCCGCGGCAGTTGCTTTGGCAAAGTGAGTTTTTCCCGTACCGGGAGGTCCGAAGAAAATGATGGCCTTCGGAGGGATGACGCCATGTTTTTTCGAAAGCGCTTTCTCCGTCAGCGGAAGGATGATTTTCCTCTGAACGAGCTGCTTTGGCGGCTGTGAATCGGAGATGGTGTCCCAGATTTCTTTTCCGATGGTCTGAGCCCCCATCTCATTAAGGATGTCCCTCTGTTTGTAGGCCAGGTATTCCTCACTGGCCTGCTCCATATTTTCAATAAAATCGATGCACGCGACCCGCAGACCTACATCCCGCCCGAGCTTTTCGGACATGAGCCACTTATGCTGCAATATTCTCGGCCACAGACCGGCGGCAATATCGGGATCAAATTTCGCGCCGCTGATTTCAAATATTTTAATCGCACACAACTCGGGTGACAGGATCTCTGTTATATCTTCTTTCATGACCAATCATTCTCTTCTTTTTCTAATGTTGACGATTTCGTAAAAAGCAGGATATCACCTCTTAAGACAAGTACGCCCGCCATCCCGCCAGAATGGAGCCCGGCCGCAAATCCAGAGCTCCCGAAGCCTCCGCCACGGGCGTAAATCCGCACTCCCGGCAATTGACCCTGCCCCGGCTCTTCGCGTAGCATCCCTGGGTTAGCGTCGTATCTGGATCGACATTGATCAGCACGTCATCGTGACAGTGCCAGTCGTTTCGGATCATGGTCTTCAGACAGCGCCGGGAGTTGATGACGGGGTAGGATTTTTTCAGCCGGATCACGTTTTCCAGGGCCATCCTGCGCTCGTCCGGTGAAAGGGAAAGGGAGGATTCACCCCGGTCGTACGGGTAAAACAACTGCACCGTCAATCCCTTCACGGCAGGCACTTCCTTCAGTTTTTCCACTACTTGGTCCAGTTCCTGCCAGTTGATCCGGTTTATCGTAAAATGCACCATGACCCGCGGATGCCGGGTAGCCTCCAGATTCGCCCATACCCGATCGAAAGAGCCGCTCCGCAGAAGGTCATGGGTCTCGTTCAGCCCGTCTATGCTTACCCAGATCACGTCCGCCGGAACATCCAGGGGAAACGTGCCGTTCGTGGTTACCGCCACACGGAGAAAGTGTTTCTTTGCATACGTCACCAGATCACGGAGATCATGTTCCCCGTCCCTCCAGAGGAAGGGTTCCCCGCCTTCAAACACGACAATCCTCGTGCCGCGCCGTTTGAGGGCGTCCAGCGCCTCTATGGCGCCATCCCAGGTAATCTGAGAATGATCATCCGCGGCACGCATATGAAAGGGACAGGCCACGCATGAGAGGTTGCAGCGGTAGGTCAGCTTGAAGCTGGCGAACAGCGGTATCCTCTGCCCGAAAACATTTCTGCGAACGTA
>JBAWYD010000236.1:0-1996 GCA_037143735.1 Deltaproteobacteria bacterium | reverse complement strand
TTTATAGGGGTGTAAAAATCGAGTTGTCGGAATCAATACCAACACACAGGCCCCCCCTCAAAATGGGTGCTTAACTGTTGATAATATCAGGAAAAACTCAGAACAGAATTTTATGGAAAGGAGGCGATAGGACAGACGATAGACGGCGGACGCCAAACGGACCGAAAAAAACGACAAGAATGGGAGGGGAAGATGCAAACAGAGTTATTCAATGTGACGGAAGTGGATGTGGCGAAAAAGCTGGGATTGAGCAGAGATGCCGTTCGGAAATTACGGGCGGAACACCTTTACCAGGATGAGGACTTTGGGACGGTGGGACGGGAGATTTGCTACACAGAAGAAGTGGTGCAGAAACTACGTCAGGTTCTTCAAAAAAACACGCATGGCATCAAGCCGGGCGACCTGGTGCCGATGAGTGTCAAGACCGAGCCGGCCGCATCGGACGGGCCCACGGTCATTCAGGACGCCGTGGTGACGGAAGTTTTCCACAAAAACACACAACACCTAAGAGCGTTACTGGGGGGCAGGAAGATCACGGTGCGGGTGAGAAACAACGCCAATTTCATTGCCGGAAGCGTAGGAAATCCCGGGATGGTAATTCCAGCCAGCAAATTAGCAATGAAAAACCCGCTACTGTACGACTTTATCGGGCGGTACCCGCGGGCGAGAGGCATGTGGTGACAGGACAAGCCAGGACAGGACGGACAAAACAGGAATACCGGCCATTTATTGATGCGAAAGGCAGAAAACCAGGCGCAAACTAACAAACTAACTATGGAAACAGACTCCACAACGAAGGGGCGAGGATCCTTCTGGCTATCCAGAAAAACCATCGAGGTGTTGCTGAGTCGTAAAGCTACCGCGACACAGATTGGCGCCTGCCTTGTTATTGCCCGATTTACCGATGCCGGCGGACGATTCTCATCCGCCGGCATTAAGGTCATTAAGGCCGCGATGGGTATCGGAGACGCCATGGCCGAACGCGCGGTCAACGATCTCCAGACAATAACCCCCGCCCATAGCAACAAGCAGTTGCTTTACCCACCGGAGAAATGGATCCAGCAACAGGACGAACAGATTCCTGAACGGCCGATAGAACGGGCTCGCATCCGATGGGTGATTAACGACTATAAGGCCGCGCCAGCCGATCGCATTTGGTTTAGCAACGAACTGGTTGACGGATACGGACAATTCAGGCAGCCACTTCGCCGACTCAAGCAATGCGGGGATGTGGCGTCCCGACTATTACTGAAACTATATGAGCAGAACGCGATGGAACAATGGGGCGGAATAAGACCGTATCCAAACATCTGCCATGAGTTTACTATGGAAAACAAAGGGGCAATGCTTGATTTTAACCTTTGGCACGCCATAGGAAGCAATGATGTGCATTGGAACGTTCTTAGGACGGTGGTGATGGGAGAAGCTTCAAAAAGTACGAACAGCGTTCCCGTCGATGATGTAAAAACGTTCTGGGATGCCCTGAAGGCGTTGAAATCATGTGGTTTTATCTACGAAACGATCGTGGTCCTGGACCGCGAGGTAACGAACCCAGACGCGCAACCAGTCTGTGTCCTGGATACCAAGAACCAGCACGGCGATACCCCGAAAGGCGAAGAAGGGCTTGGAGGCGAAACGGCCAGGTTGGCGGGCAAGCTCGGCCATCCGGTCACCGACAAGAACGGTCGTTTCTACGGCACCTATGCAGCGATTGTCCCGGCATACATCACTCCCTTCGTGGCCGGCATCTATCGCATCAGGTTCCGGGTCACCAACCCGCTCAACTATGGCGTCAAGTCAACCTGGGCCCGAATTTTCCAGATCCAGGAAGACGCTGGGGCATGGATTAACAGGGTATCCCAATTCGCGGCACAACCCAAACAGGCGTAATTGATTCGGGCCAGTAACCACTACACAATCAGCAGGTTAAGGCCCATGCATTCCCTTCAATCCCTTCAATCCTTTCAATCTCTTCAATGTCTTCAATCTCTTCAAT
>JBAWYD010000235.1:0-2009 GCA_037143735.1 Deltaproteobacteria bacterium | reverse complement strand
AGCTGAAATTCCATCTCTTTTCTTTTTGATCTCTCCATTTCTGAGCCTTAATTCAAATAATAGAAGGGCTATTCAAATAATGAATTGCTGTTCATAATGATAAAATAATAGATTTTTGTCAAGAAAAATTGAAAAAATTACACTGCAAAACAGTTGCGATTTTGATAGCCGGAAAGGCACAGGGAAATACATTTCGAACATACAGAGCCCGATTCAGACTGTTCATTCATAAGCAAAGTATGATACAAGCCTTCATCGCTATCCTTAACACGGAATCGGTAACGGGAGACAGCCGTGGTTAAACTCAGATCTATCATGAGGAATCGTAATGTTATCATCTTGCTTGCCATCACAAGCGGGATGCTTTTTCATCACGGGGCTCAGTGGACAAGGCACCTTGTGTTGCCCCTTCTTGCCCTCATCATGACCCTGTCAACCATGGGCATTGACAGCCATATCTTTCGAACCCCAAGATCCCTCTTCGTTCCTGCTTTCCTTGGCATCGTGATGAATTACGCCGTCCTGGGAAATCTGATTATACTCATGGGCGCCTTTCTTATTCATGACGAAGCCATCTGGATCGGTTTCGTTACATTGGCGGCCGTTCCCTCTGCCGTCGCCGTTATCCCATTTACCCGTCTTTTGAACGGAAATAAAACCTATGCCACATTCGGAACCATTGGCTCGTATACCGGCGCACTGATCATCACCCCTCTGATTGCCATCGGTCTTCTTGACACTCACCTCATCGATACGACCAAACTGCTTATCGTCACGATTGTCCTGATCGCCCTCCCCATAGCTGTTTCCCGGCTGCTCATCCGGAAACGACTGAGCGATTACATAGAACCGGTAAAGGGGATGATAACAGATTGGGGTTTCTTTTTGATTATCTATACTATTATCGGATTAAACTGGAAAAACATTATGACTCATCCTTTTTCGCTGGTACCTGTGGCCATCATTGCTTTTATGAGTACTTTTCTCTTGGGGTTTCTGATACAATGGGTTGGTACTCTTTTTCATGTCGAAAAAGCGAATCTGACTGTTCTTTTCCTGCTCGGAACGCTGAAAAACTACGGGCTTGCCGGTGGCATTGCCCTTTATCTTTTCAATCAGGAAGCAGCACTTCCGGCTGTTGTTCTAACCATTTTTATGACCATTTACGTTACTTGGCTGAATTTTAAAAAGCAACAGGCGTAAACTCAAGAATCAGAAAAGGCTGTCACGGTGCATCATGATGTGGTAAAATACCATACAAAGGATTGAACGCCGTGGTGATGGTAAACGACCGATAAAAGAAAGGAGAAATAATATGGCCCTTCAATTACCAGATTTACCCTACGCAAAAGATGCGCTGGCCCCTGTAATCAGCTCCAACACACTGGAGTTCCATTACGGAAAACACCACAGGGCATACGTAGACAATGCAAATAAGCTCATCTCCGGAACGGATCTGGCCAATGAATCTCTGGAAGCCATTATTAGGAAGGTGACAGGGGATGCTTCCAAAATGGGCATTTTCAACAATGCTGCTCAGGTCTGGAATCATTCATTTTACTGGCAATGTATGAAGCCGAACGGTGGAGGCGCTCCGACCGGCGCCATTGCCGATAAAATCAAGGCCGCATGGGGTAATTTTGAAAAATTTGCAGAGGACTTTAAAAACGCGGGTATCACACAATTTGGCAGTGGCTGGGCATGGCTGGTTTCAGAAAACGGTCAGATTAAGATCACAAAAACCTCCAATGCCGACACACCCATCGCTCACGGCCTTATACCCCTTTTGACCGTGGATGTATGGGAGCATGCTTACTATTTAGATTACCAGAACAGACGGCCCGATTATCTCACGGCGTTTATAGAAAACCTGATTAACTGGGATTTTGTAAATGCAAACTTAGGTTAATGTCCTTTCTAACACGGCGCCCCCCTCCCGGCGGGGTGCTTTATGTTTTTTTGCCCATGCCTGCTGCGATTGATCAACATTACAGAGGACATCGTGAACG
>JBAWYD010000234.1:0-2022 GCA_037143735.1 Deltaproteobacteria bacterium | reverse complement strand
GCGGAAGGCGTAGAGCCCGTTTTTCAGGCGGATCAGATACCCCTTTTTCACCCAGAGGCTGAGCTGGTAGTCGAGGACATTATACCCCGACAACGCAAGGTCGGTTCGGGAGAACACAGGACTTTTGACGGCGGCGGTCAGTTCATTGTATTTCATGAACTTATTATAAATGATAAGTTATCAAAATGTCAAGCGTCAATAAACAGAAAAAGAATAGGGGCGCTGTCCCTATTAATCCATTAATCCATAAATTTTAGCGTTTTTTAGACTTCCAACACACGGCGAATTGCTGCCGCCACCGTTTCCAGTCGTTCGTTTTCAAGACGTCCCACGCAGCGAATCAGACGCACCTTAGATATGGTCAGGATCTGTTCGCACTTAACGAAAGAGGTCTCCTTAAGACCGTTTTCTTCAGATGGATTCACAGACACATGGAAGGGAACCGCCTTGCCTTTTGTGCTGATGGTCAGAACAATCGTGTTCGGATAATGGGGGTTCAGATTCGCCGCGTCCGTCTGAATGATCATCGCCGGTCTCATGCCGGCCTGTTCCGATCCCCGGCCTGGTGACCAATCCACAAACCAGATGTCGCCCCGACGCACTTCTTTATACATCTTTCAGCGCCACCTCCTGCTGGGTATCGTGTGCAAACTCGACGCTCGCTTCCGCCATATCTTCTCCGACAAGGGTAAAGGCTTGAAACAGGGAGGCGGCAGCCTCCTCGTCCAACTTTCTGGCTATGGCCTCCTGCACAAAAGAGGTCACGCTCCTGCCCCCACTTGCTGAAACCGCCTTGACCCGCTCGTAAAAGGCCGGATCAAATCGTAGCGTAAAAGCCACCTGTCTTTTCATGATGTCACCCCTTGACTGCGTAATTTGCAGTTATAAATATACAGCATGTGAATCCTTGATGCAATGAGTTTTTAGAAATACGGGATGTCCCCCTATTATGCCCGCATCTCCCTAATCGTCTCTTCCCAACCGGTTTTCAAATCATACCGGGGTACAAAACCGAGTTCTTTCTGAATGAGACTGCCGTCAGCGGCAATATCTTCCGTAAATTTATCGATGGTGGCACGAACAATAGGCGGTTGTGAAAAAGGGGACTGTGACGAAGGGTATGGTTTTGAGGTTCATCATGGGGTCACTTGCTATTATCCAAGGATAAGATTGAGACCGGCTTTAACCTTTTCGAAAAGGTTGTGGGGCAGGATGCTGATACAATCTGTCAGAAAATGTTTGTCGATGGTGACAATTTGAGAGATATTTGCTACCGAATCGTGGGGAAGACCGGTGCTTCTCTTCGGCAGCATGACATTTCCTGGAGCCTCAGCCAAACGGAGATTCCGGGTGATGATGACAACGACGACCGTTGATATGGCGCTATCATTGAAAGCGTCTTTCTGAACCACCAGTACAGGTCTGCGAAATCCCGGTCCCGCTCCGGCCGGGTCAGGTAGGTCCGCCCACCAGATTTCACCCCGTTTCACCGCTCAGCCCTCACCATCACCAGTCCTCCTTTGCCAATCCCATCATTTGAGCTTTATTAAATATCGGATCGACCTGAGAATTCTCATGGGCATAGATCTCATTTAACTTTGCCTTGACGCTGCCTTCCCGATGCTTTTCCAGGAATTCAGTAATTGCTGCCACATATAGCCGACTGCGATTCAATCCCAGCACTTTTGCCGTTTCGTCGGCCTGAAGAAAAATATTCTCCGGGATTGAGATGGCCGTTTTCAAATTCCTCATACAATTCACCTCCTCTAATACATAGGGGCAACACTCAATAATTTAGAGCCTGTGCAAGTATAACAATCGTTATACGATATGTCAAGACCTGACCCCCATCGGTTGTTAATTTCTTGGAGAATAAACCAGGAACTGTCCTCCCTTTTTTTCGGTTGACAATAGCATGCGTTCGTATTACATTGGCATCATGAAACTACCGGATTTTGAATGGGATGACTTCAAAGATGCACAAAACAGAGAAAAGCACAGTGTCTCTTTCTATGAAGCTCA
>JBAWYD010000233.1:0-2029 GCA_037143735.1 Deltaproteobacteria bacterium | reverse complement strand
TAGAATAAAGCGTTATAACCATCTGGGGAACAGAAACGGTGTTTTGGACCTGTATTCTTCGTATTCGGTTCCGAACCTTCTCTGTAATTCCTTTTCTTCAATAAACTTGTTGTAGCAAGTTCCAACAATGAGACTCAGAAAAAACATAAGCAGTCCAGTGGCAATGGAGTCAAAAATTGTGCCGACTCCAAAATAGTAAAGCATCGCCCCTAGAAGAATAGGATTTCTGGAGATTCTATAAGGACCGTCCACTATGAACTTCTGAGGAGGCGCTAGAGGAACGGGGGTACCTTTTCCGGTTCTAACCAGTAATATGACGGACCAGAGAACCAGGAAGAATCCAAACGCAAGGCCGAATATCCCAGCGATTATCTGCAAAATTCTGAATCTGTGGGACAAGAAGTATTCTTCGATACCGTAACTGGCCAACAGCAGAAGGAGAGGAACTATTATGGCAAACAGAGAAGCGCCTATCAACATTGCTGCTGCTTTGTACAAAACAGACCTAGGTTTTGTTGACGCCGCCACTATTTTTTCTACAAGTTTTTCAAGCATCATGATTTCAGGACCTCATAGGTAGCTCTTTCTCCCCCCAATTGTAATACAGGTCACGTTTAAGAGGACTGGGTAGCAGTGTATGATATTTATCACCTTTATTACTTTCATGCAGATGTGCATAACTAATCCTTAAGTTTCATCTATCGTAAAGGAAAGCCACCATAATCTGAAATGACTGAGTCTGTGTTCTCTATGACCGTCAGAGTCTCAGCCAAGGCATCATGATGTCAACTTTATTTAGGGCCTTTAGATGCTGTTTACCATTTGATATCAGCAACATTTCCTGACTCTGCTGGATTGCGTAGTTCAGGAAGTTACAAACACCCCTGATCATCAGCAAAATCACGCTCCGAAAATGCACATTTCATCTGGCATTCAATCAGTTGGCCCGATCATCACATCTGCCACTTTGTATTTGTTCTCAGTATCCTCCAATCTTTTTTTCTTCGTCAGATCCATGGAAGCAATAATTCCCTTTCCTACACTGTCCGATATTTGCCCTGTGACAAACGGTGAGAGGTCCGTTATGATGGCTTTCCCGCCTTTCCCCCCTTCACCGCCCCAACCAGAAAACGGTCCAATTGTTCGGCGAAGGCCTGGCAGTCCTTCCTGCCGAAGGCGGGCGGGCCTCCCGTCATTAGGCCACCGTCCCGTAGATCGAACAGGAGATCGCGCAGGGCTAGGTGGTCCTTGATATTCTCTTCCGTGTAGAGCTTGCCCCTAGGGTTCAAGGCGAAGGCGCCTTTGGCGACAACCCGATCCGCCAAGGGGATATCGGCCGTCACGACCAGATCGCCCGGCATCGCCAATTCCACGATGCGGTCATCGGCAATATCCGGTCCCTCGGGGACAAGGAGGTGCGAAAACAGCTCTGACGTCCCGTGACGAATGGGTTTGTTGGCCACAAAGACGACGGGCACACCCAAACGCAGGGCCGACCGGATCAGGATGTCATTCGCTGCCTTCGGGAAACCGTCCGCATCGACATAGATCCGCATGTCTGTCCTCTTCCATACCCAGACCGAGCGGCCTTCAGGCCCCCATGACCTCTTTCACCCGGCCGACGATGCCACCCTCCAGGCGTACCTTTATACCGTGGGGATGATGTGAAGATTTGGTGAGAATATCCCGGACGACGCCTTCTGTGAGCGTACCGGTTCGCTGATCTTGTTTCTGAACGACCTTCACTCGCATACCTGTTGTAATGTCGGATCTGTTTTTCCCTATATGGTCAATCATTTGCGCCCTTCATTCGGTATTTCAATAAACTGTGCATGACGGTTCTGGTGTAGAGTTTATTTGAAATCATAAATACCAGCCAGATGTTTTTCTATATATCAATATAAGGAAAGCTTCAATAAACCTAATATCATGCAACTACTAACGTTTCGCCCTTTTTGCGAATCGGGGTTCGCTTGTGGAGCGAGGCAGGGTGATTTTTGTTGTATTCTCGCTTTTCCCGTGATCGCGC
>JBAWYD010000232.1:0-2049 GCA_037143735.1 Deltaproteobacteria bacterium | reverse complement strand
CCAGACCTTGTACAATTTGCTTCCTGAAAGAGAGCATGCAGATATTTTGATGAGCATGCACCCTTTCAACCGGAACTTGAGGATGCGCTCGACGCATCTCCCCCTCAAGTTCCGACCCGAACCTCTCCTTTTACCACCAAGTCCCTATTATTGTATTCCTGTCTCAAAAGTGATAATAACGTGGTACTGCTCCTGCAATAAATCATGGTGAGCAAATCTATTGAGAAGATATGATGAAAAGAGGGGATTCTTTAAAATTATCGCTGGCTGCCGACATGGAGTATCTCAATTTTGCCGTAACCTTTATCCGGGAAACGGCAAAACTGATCGGCTTCGGCGAAGGGGAGATCCATAAGATCGAGCTTGCCGCAGAGGAGGCAATCTCGAACGTTATCGAACATGCCTTTGCGTCTGAACGAGGCGTATTCGATATTACATGCGAACGCACGCCTCTGGGCATTAAGATCAAGATAAAAGATAAAGGCATCCCCTTTGATCCTTCGCACATCCAACCATACAACCCTGACGCTGGAGATTTAGAAAGCGCCTCTGCAACAGGACTGGGTCTCCATATCATCAAAGAATCCATGGACGAGGTTTTCTTCAATAATCTTGGAATGGAAGGCAAAGAGACTCATCTCATCAAATATCTACCGGCAATGAAAATAGAGCGGTACTTTGACAAAGAGGAATTGGAGTTTGAAAAGCAGCAACCGGAGAAATCGGCAAAGAGGGAGAATGTGCATTTCACGGTGCGGCGCATGATGCCGCATGAGGCGATAGAGGTATCACGTTGCGCATACAAATCACACGGTTACACGTTTTTTGCTGACCACATTTACTACCCGGAGCGTCTCGTCGAACTGAACGCAACAGAGGATATGATCTCTGTTGTCGCCGTTACGGACAAAGGTACCTTTATGGGGCATTCCGCACTGGTCTATAACCAACCTGCCGCACCTATCGCCGAGCTTAACTTTGCTTTCGTCAACCCCGAATATCGTGGGCAAGGCTGCCTGGCAAGGATTGTCGAATATCTTTTCAACTGCCCCAAGAAAAATCCACTGCGCGGCGTCTACGCAAATTCTGTAACCAATCATGAATTTTCCCAACGGGAAGCGGTAAAATTTGGAGTATACGACTGCGCCCTACTTTTGGCTACCAGTCCGCAGACGTGGATATTCAAAGGCATTTCCGATGTCAATCCGCAGAGAATAAGCATGGCTTTAGGTTTTAAATATATAGAAGAGACGCCGTCGCCTTTGACGATATATGCGCCGCCGCATCATCTGGAGATGATTAAAAAGTTATACACCCATATCAAAGCCCCTCAGCATGTCTTTACCGCCCCTGCCGATAGAGTGCCTAAATTTCTCGAAAGCAAGGCGCAGATCATGACGGAGATTTTTACGACAGAAAACTGTGCGGAAATAGGCATTGTTTCCTATGGCGCGGATGTCCTTATTGAGCTCAGGAAAATCCTGCGAGAATTCTGCCTAAAGGACATCGCCGCCATACAACTGGCAGTGAACTTGGAAGACCCTCTTACCTACCTTATGACCGCGGAATTTGAAAAAATGAATTTCTTTTTCGCGGGTATTTTACCGATCAGCCCCGTTGGAGGTGACGGCTTAATCCTCCAATATCTGAACAACGTGGACCTGGACTACGAAAAAATCACTCTTCATACTTCAATGGCAAAAGAGCTGCGGGATTATATTAAGAAATGTGATCCCAATATTTATTTGGGCAATAATACATAGTAAATATTTGATATTACAAGCTTATTATACATTTTACCTTAAACAGACGGTATTTATGTTTGACCGACAGCTTTATATAGAAGGGATGGGTGCAGCAATTAAGTGCTTTTAGGGGTTAGTCTCTCAGGGACTTCAATACAATCGGTAATGCTCACCTCTGTTCCAAAAAAAACCCTGGACTCGTATGTGACGGGTGGAGTTCGGTAACTTGCTGAATACAGGGAGAAACGTTCAGAATTATGATCTTGCTTTTTTGCGCGGACGATGGCATAAATGCCTTCCTGAA
>JBAWYD010000231.1:0-2057 GCA_037143735.1 Deltaproteobacteria bacterium | reverse complement strand
TTAAACATCACCACCGGAGAGAACCTGACTGTCCGGGAAGATCCTAACTTTTACATATTATCTTATCCGGCGTTTCCGCACATCAGACAAGTTCCTTGTAGAGTTTGAAAGTTTCAATGGCCGCCTTTTGCCAGGTGAAGCCTGCAGCCCTCGCTTTTCCTTCGCGAATTAGAGCTTTCCGAAGATCTCCGTCATGAAGAAGCCGTGAGATGGCGTTCGCAATGGCATCTGTATCTTCAGGGTCAACGATGAGGGCGCACCCTCCTGCCACTTCGGGCAGGGAACCACGATTCGAGGTGATGACCGGCACCCCGCAGGCCATGGATTCCAGAACGGGGAGACCAAAACCTTCATAGAGGCTGGGATAAAGGGAAATCAAGGCTCCCGAAAGCAGTGCGGGAAGATGGTCGTCCGGGACGATTCCGGGGAAAAGCAGCTTGCCTGTTGTTTGTCCCAGCAATTTCCGTAGGGGTTCCGGCGGACCGATCAGGACAAGAGGTATATCCGGTGCGGCCTTTATGGCGGCATCGACGGTCCGCTTGAGATTCTTTCGGGGTTCCGGCGTACCCACAAGGAAAATGAGATAGGGACCCACAAGATTGTATTGTCTTCTCAATGCGGCGCTTTTTTCATCTTCACTGAAGCCAAGAAACAATGGATCCACGCCCTCATGAATCACCCGGATTCTTGCTTCCGGAAATTTCATCAGTTCGACAAGATCGTCTCGGGTCCTGGACGAAACCGCGATCACGGCATCGGCTCTGGCCAGCCCTCTTGGAAGTTCATGGAGATAGCCACGTTCATTAAGATCCCGATCCGTAAAATAATGGGGGAATCGGAGATACGTGAGATCGTGTACCGTGAGGACCATTTTCGCTTTTTTAGCCGGTGGCAGGACGAAATGGAGGCCATGAAATATATCGATGGCGCCGGTAAATAATTCGATGGGCGGCCATTCGACCTTGTCCCAAATTTCCTGAAGGAGCTGTCTGGGAAACAGAATTTCCCGTGTGGAAATATTGCCTTTTCCAGGGTTCCACAGCCGCCCTTTTCCGCGGAAACGGTTAACAAAAAGGAGCAGCTCATTCCTGGGGGCGGTTTCCAGTAAAGCCGTGATCAGTCCCCGGCTGTATCTGGCAATTCCTCCGGATGGGTAAAGGGTATGGTAGGCGTCAATCGCGATCTTCATGGTTTGGCCACGGCTAAAATCCGTATCTGAAAGGTGCTTGGGTGTATCTGGCCGGGGAGTTCAATGAAGTAGATTAGTTTTAAAATCTTGAACCACATCCAACGTACAAGCCGATAGGTTAAATGTCGTGGCGTCAATTTGAGGGGCCACCGTTCAGGCACAAACCTCACCTCAGAAAAACCAGCCATTTTAAGCACATATCTTAAACTTATTTCCGTGAAAATGAGCTGATGTGTGAAATCGATATTGCGGTTATAAAGGGATGAAAAACCGGCCGCCTGTGGCACAAAGATCACAAGCCCCCCCCCTGTAATCAGAAGGCCATTGCGCAGAATTGTTAAAAAAGAAACAAGGTCATTTTTCGAAATATGTTCCAGGACGTCATTCAGTGTAATCATGGAATAGTACCCCTGGCGATTCTTGAGAAATGTGCCCACTTCTGCGTGGTGGATCGGGCAGGAGAGCCTTTTCCGTGCACGTTCCACCTGCTGAGCGGAGAGGTCGATTCCCTCCATCCGCGTGTAACCGGAGGACTGTAGAAAATGGAGGAATTCTCCGCTTCCGCATCCTACATCTAAAATGGGCGCATCCTTGTTCCTGGGGAGACAATCATAATACCATTCTCCATAGCCCTTGGCGATCAGTTCGAAATCGAGCCCTTGATGAAGCTCATCCCAAAACAAGTCTCCATAGAGCTTAAAATTATCCGGTTCGTCTTTCATCATTCCTTCTGTGATGTTGTCCTGACTGGATCAGTTCCCTGAAGATTCCTTCAAGTCGAGCCGCCGAATCGGACCATTGGCATTCTTTCACCCTGCGAAATCCACGTTCAATGAGGGATTGGCGAAGAGGAAGATCGTTGAGCACG
>JBAWYD010000230.1:0-2086 GCA_037143735.1 Deltaproteobacteria bacterium | reverse complement strand
CGAGATGCTGATGTGACAGCCGCAATCAGCGAACTTAAATCACTCCCGATGACAATTGTATCGTACATGATCCCCCAACGCCGGCAATACTTCTATTTTCTTTTATTAGAATTCTGTCACAAAGGTTGTTCCATCTTGTTAAAAGGTGATTAAGGGCGGATTGTGAAAGTGGTTTCTTGAACTCGATCAGTGCCTCTGATGCGAACTTGTCGACCCGTTACTTCAATTCGATCCTCGGCATAGAATTGTATGGCCTGTGGATATATTCTATGTTCCTCCTTGAGGATCCTTGCAGCAAGGGTATCTTGCGTGTCATCAGTATAGGCAGGAACGATCGCTTGAATAATGATAGGACCCGAGTCTACTCCCGCATCGGCAAAATGAACGGTACAACCTGAGAATCTAACGCCGTATTCGGCAGCTTTTTTTTGAGCATGCATTCCGGGAAATGAAGGAAGCAGGGCAGGGTGAATATTCATAATCTTCATTGGAAACGCATCAAGGAAAAGTGAACCCAGAATCCTCATGAATCCCGCCATCACGACGAGTTCTACAAAATATGCCTTGAGGACATCAATCATTTTCCTGTCGAAGTCTTCTCTGCTGCTGTAATCCTGATTCTGCATTACAAATGATGGGATATGATGCTTTTTTGCCCTCTCGAGGGCAAAGGCATCAGGGTTATTGCTGATGACGACTTTGATTTCCGCATCCAGGCGACCATTTTCAATGGTGTCTATGATCGATTGAAGATTCGATCCGCTGCCTGACACAAGAATTCCCAGGTTAACTTTTACCATCATCAACTTTCACACGAATGATACTGTCGGCTGATCTTTATCTCTTTTTTCTATGAATCCCATCGGATATGAACGTTCGCCCAGCTTCTCGAGGCATTCCATAATTTCTCCAGCCTCTTTTTCCGGCACAACGATCATCATCCCAATGCCCATATTAAATATTCTAAGCATTTCCGTACGATCAATATGACCCATTTTCTGTATGATGGAAAAGACATGGGGAACGTCCCAACTTTTCTTTAAAATAACGGCGCGACAGGAACCGGGCATAATTCTTGGGATGTTGTCAAAAAATCCGCCTCCAGTAATATGTACAATGCCTCTGACGGTAAAGTGCTTTATGATGTTCAAAAGAGACTTCACATAGATTTTGGTCGGCCTGAGAAGTTCGATACCTATGGTGTGATCAAGACCTTCAAGATGGTCATCTATCCTTAGCTTTCCCGTTTCAAATAGCACTTTTCTGGCCAGGGAAAAACCGTTGCTGTGAATGCCACTGGAAGCAATGCCGATAATTCTGTCCCCCACACGGATGTCTGAACCGTCTATGATTTTATCAGCTTCTACAACACCGACACAAAAGCCCGCGAGGTCATAGTCACCATCTTGATACAAACCCGGCATTTCTGCCGTTTCTCCTCCGATAAGTGCGCAACCAGCCTCCTGACATCCTTTGACAATGCCTTCCACAAGTTGAACCCCTTTGGCCACATCCATCTTTCCCGTGGAAATATAGTCGAGAAAAAAAAGGGGTTCGGCGCCCTGAACGATAACATCATTAACACACATCGCCACAAGATCAATCCCGATGGTATCGTGTTTTTCCATCATCTGCGCAATTTTGAGTTTCGTTCCGACACCATCCGTGGAAGAAACGAGAACAGGATTTTTAATTTTTCCAACGTCAAGATGAAACAGCCCCCCAAAACCTCCCAAACCACCCATAACTTCCTTACGTGTCGTCAATTTTATAAGTGGTTTAATTTTTTCAACAAAGAGATTTGCCATATCTATGTCAACGCCGGCATCTTTGTATGATAATTTTTTCTCCATGAATTTTCCTTATTTCTATTTAATTTTCCGGATGCAAGAAGAAAATGAAAGTGATCGGGAACGCTTCCCGTATGCCTCTGATGCTCAAACAGGAAGAAAAGGTGTAATATAAAATGTTTCCTTCCAAGATGCCGACCAGCCTGTGGCCGATTAGCTTCACTTTTTTCTGCCGACCAGATGGTGTTTTTTCTAACTTAATTATTTAAAAATGTCAAATCTTTCCTTGATAAAAC
>JBAWYD010000229.1:0-2104 GCA_037143735.1 Deltaproteobacteria bacterium | reverse complement strand
GGTCACTCGTGGACAACTCGATTACGAGTGGGCACACCCTCCATTTTCATGCCGGATTTTTGCTCGGTTGCGATGCCTTGTCCAGCTTGTTCCATGGCCTGCGCCGCCTCTTTCTTCGTCGCTTTGCCGGGGCTTCATTGTTTGACGGTTCTGAACACACTACGGAAGGAACCTCTGAAAGGAAGGCGTCCCACCATTCCAGAGAGATTCGAGTTTCTCCTCTCGTCTCCGCCGATAGACGCAGGTATGCCAGGGCTTCTGCAAATTCAGGCCTGTTGACCATGGAAGAGGGACGTCGAGGCGGCATTCTGTTCAGTGAGGGCTGAAAGGCGAGGATGCGGCGCAGTCGATCGCCGATCCGTGCCGGGATGCACACGGTCTTGCAGAACTCTTCCAGGAAGATGGTGCATGCGCTATCCAGCGCCTGCTGGCGTGGGATGCCGTCACTACGGTGGCGTACAAGGGCCTCCTCTTCCAGGCTGGAGCCGAAGATTGCCGCCAGGAAGAGCGCCGGAGATGGGGGCGTTCCGCTTCGGTATAGTTGATCGAGGCATTCAAGGTTTGCGTGCAGTAATATCAGGCGCCGGTTGTTTCCGTGAAGCCACTGACTGAACCTGGGAATAAGGGCGGCAAGGAGTCCGCTGTTGTCCAGGAGGCTCAAAACCGGTCGAGCAGATCCAAACTGGAAGAGTTTCAGCATCTCCTCATAGAGCCTTGACGGTGCAGCGCGGGGAATGGTGGGGGACAGCGCGCAGAGGATCTCCCATGTAGCAGGTTCTATGACGAAGTTATGGGATGCGGCAAAACGAACGGCACGGAGCATTCGCACCGGGTCTTCCGTAAATCGGATAAAAGGGTCGCCGATGGGACGAATTATCCGTTGCTTGAGGTCGCTCAGTCCAGTGCTGTAGTCAATAACCGAAAAATCTGCGATATTGTATGCAAGGGCGTTGATGGTGAAGTCACGGCGGAGGGCATCCTCCTCCGGTGTGCCAAAGACGTTGTCACGGAGAACCATTCCATCATCGTCCTTGAGGTGACGGGGGGGTTTTTTGTTGAGACCTGTCCCTTCCTCCGTATCCACTTCATCGGAAGGGGCGGCAGCACGGAACGTGGAGACTTCCAGGATTTCGTCCTTAAAGTGGAGATGGGCCAACCTGAAACGGCGGCCTATGAGACGGCAGTTACGAAAGAGCCGCTTGATCTGGCCGGGAGTGGCGTTTGTGGCTATGTCGAAGTCTGTGGGGGTTCGCTTGAGCAGCAGGTCGCGTACACATCCCCCTACCAGGTAGGCAATGAAGCCATAGTCACGGAGTCGGTAGAGCGTGCGCAGGGCATTCGGGTTCACCTGCTTTCTGGATATACTGTGTCCCTTCCGGGGAATGATCAGTGGTCGCATGGTCTTCACCATAGCACACCCGGTCGAAAAAGCAAAATTTAGGCAGCAGGCGGAGCGCATCTTCTCCATGTCCAGTAAATCCCGCACCCACCAGACGTAACGTTTTCCGAAGGCCGTCCGATGTTTTGAGATTATATTGTGACATATGCTCCCCACTCAAAAAACAATTCCTTATCAAAGTGAAAGCCGAAACACCCAGTTAACCGGTCAGGCGTGATATAATAAGATTCTCGTACCATTTTGAATAACCGAACAAATAAATTATTATGGTTGATATAAGTATTTGTATTTATTATTGTAATATGAAGCAAAGATGATTTTGTTGTGGTGAGGAAGTAAATATTTGAAAATATCGGCACAATAAAAACGGAATACCGTTTTTATAATCGAGAACGCTATGATGATGTGCTTTGAAAAATGGATTAATGAATTACGGACGACGTAAACAGTGGGGGCCTTCGGGAGTTATACCCCAGTTGCCGCAAGCAAGGGGGGGGTGACCCCATAGAAATATAATGGATTATTTTAAAGCGGATTTCAGGGGAGAGAATGTCTGGGAAGAAAAACTGGTTTTTTGTTGGGAATAGTGTTGGGAATGAAAAGTAGAAATGAAAAAGGGCTGCAAATTTCTTTGCAACCCTTTGTATTTGTTTTGGTAGTCCCACGGGGAGTTGAACCCCGGTTTCCGGCGTGAGAGGCCAGCGT
>JBAWYD010000228.1:0-2124 GCA_037143735.1 Deltaproteobacteria bacterium | reverse complement strand
CGTTGCGTCTTCCGGAAAAAGGGCCAACTGCTGTTGAGGCATACCTCGTCCTTTCACTACAAACTCAACCAAGCTTCTAATCGAAAACCGGTACCAGCCCCAAATCTAAATTTCCGCAAAAATCGCCGGGAGAGATCAGGAGTTCTGAAGGTTCTTGCACCTGATCCTCCGGCAGAAGGGAGTTCTTACAAAAAGTTTTAGGTCAACAATCGTTTGTTCGCGGTGATTACGGGAATGCCGCATCCCTTAAAGTCACCATCATCTGTTACCAGTGTCAAGCCTTTACTGCTGCACAAGGATATAAAAACCTGGTCGTTGAAATCTGAATTGCCCGCCGCATATTCGTCAAGTAAGGCATCAATCGCGAGCAATTCAAAGCCACTCTCTACGCGCATACAATGTTTAAGCACACATTTAACGTCAGCGGCAATGTCTTGAGCAACAGGCTCAAAATCGCTGCTCTTGCGAAATTGCTTAAATGTGGTGGATGGCGGCGATAGAACTCTCTTCTTAATCCTGGCGTAGGCGTTGATGAATTCGGAGACAATTAGCACATCAATATAAATGCAGCTCTTAGCTGCGAGAATCTTTTTCAAGGCTTTAGAGTAAATGCCAACTCTGGGATCGTTCGGGTCTTGTGGACCATAGACCAGTAACCAGATATTGGCATCCAACAACAACTCATCCGAAGACTTAAAATCATAACGGGTGATCTCTTCCGTCTTAGGCGTCATCGCCGTCATCCCCCAACGTTTCCCGAACGGCCTGGTCGAATTTTTGCGGATCTTTGAAGTATTGCTTGGCCGTTTCAACCACGCGCTTTAATAACGCCAGATCGTCTTGCTGTATGTCCTGCACCTTGAGCATGGAGCGTATTTGTTCTTCGGTAAATGAACCACCGTACAACTGGCCAATAGCTGAATTCAGGAATGCCGAGGTCAGGGCAGTGACATTGCGGAAAGAAAGTGTGACGTTTTGTCCTTCTCTTATGGCGGCATCAAGGCGGCTATAAACCTTTTGCCCGTCGCCGGAGGCGACGCAAAGCGGGCCGCCGACAATCTCATACAAGGAAAGAACCAAATTCTGTGTCATAATGATTACCTCAAAATATGTTAGCTTCCGACAATTCGGAAGAGAGTGCATAGGACTTCGTATCCGCGGTATTGATTTCCAAGCTTACTACTGTGCCGGGAAAAGGCTGGCTTAATCGGGTGGTAATGGTTTTCCCATCTTCCCGTTGCCAATATCCGGCATCCGACACAATTTGAATGCGACCGCCATTCAAATCAATGAATTCTCCGAGCAGTTTCAATCCAAGCCCACCAGGAATTTGACCGCGCTTGGTGGTATTGCACCCTTGGGTGGCCCATGCAATTGCCCCTTCTGGCGTGAGATCAAGTCCAGTATTTTCCTTCACATTCTGGCGGATGCCAATTCCCAAGTCCGTGACAGTAAAATCAAGTGTATTCCGTTTTGGAAAAAACTGCCCGCAACTGAAAATTCCCATCTCAGTTCGCGAGTGTAGCACCGCGTTGCTACAAATCTCAAAAATGCTTTCGCGGAACTTCTTCAGCAGCCCCGGCGACATGGCGGGCATTTCCGGGCGCTGGATCAATTTCGTCTCGATATAACCGGCGAAATAACGGTCATCCTTAACGTCAAGACGCTGATAGGAAATTGTTGTTCCCCAGCGATCAGGAACGTTTTCGCGCCCATAATGACTGAGAAACCCGTTCTTTGACAGAATGTTTTCAACGTCGGGCCGGATATTTGCCAATGTGATTGTGTTCAATCTTTGACCAAGGCGGTAAAGAAGCGCACCAAATGCTGCGCACACATCAGCGTCGAACCAGCTCGTTGTGTTCATGTCAATGGTAATGTCATCAAGGAAGCAATCCTTCGTTTGCGCATCCAGGCAAACCAAGGCTTCAAAGCCTGCCTGGTTGTGACGAATCTCCGACAGGGAGTGCCTCATACCTTCACCTCCACGATGACCACTGTGTTGTTGCCAAAGATATCCATGGTATAGATCCTTGCATTACTTCTTCCCGCCGTTCTTCCCCACGCTTACCTCCACAATCGTCATCGTATCATTCCCGAAGATATCCACCACCTTCACGGCGA
>JBAWYD010000227.1:0-2162 GCA_037143735.1 Deltaproteobacteria bacterium | reverse complement strand
ATGATAATGGATGGTCCGATTTCACGAAAGTCTTCTTCAATGGTTTCGAGTGTTTCCGGAAAATTCATGGTCATGCCGGAAAGAATGGCGACGCCAACGCCCCACATCTGATCCACAATCCATGCAGGCGGTGAAATGGACATCCAGTTGTCTCCGTTACGGATCGGTGTGGCGTCTATCCAGTTTCTGGCCATTTCGGTAATGTTGCGATGTGAAAGCATGGCGAGCTTGGACACGCCTGTCGTTCCGGATGTCTGTACCATGATGGCAACATTGTCTCGCTTGCCTTTTCCAAGCTCCTGTGTAAAAAAACCAGGTTTTCCCTCATTCAATCTGTCGCCCAGTTCAAGAAGATGAGCGAAGCTGAGCAGCCAGGGGTCATTCTGATAAGACGTCATTCCGGTTGGATCTATATAAATAACGCGGCGGATGTGATGGATTCTGTCACGACCTTCCAGGAGTTTGTCTACCTGTTCCTGGTCTTGAACAACGACATATGACGCCTGAATTCGATTAAGGGCAAAATACAGCTCCTCCGCTGTGGAAGACGTGAATAAATTCAGTGTGATTCCTCCAACGGACTGCCCTCCAAGTTCACTGAACAGCCATTCGGGAAGATTGTTTGTGACGATACCGATGTGGTCGCCTCTTTTGAGGCCGAGAGCGCTTAATCCCAGACCGGTCCTTTTTACATAGTTGAAGTAATCATTCCAGGTGTAGGTCTGCCATATGCCATATGCCTTTTCACGGATGGCTATTTTGTTTCCCCCGAGATGCTCAGCCTGCCTTGACAGTATCTGAGGTAACGTACCCTGGGTAAGAGATGAGAGCATCAGACAATACCTGCTTTCCTAAGTCTCAATCGTTTCACCCAGATATGCTTTGATCACATCGGGATGATTGCGAATCTCGTCAGGTGTTCCCTCTGCAAGCTTTTCGCCGAAGTTAAGGACGACGATCCGATGGGAAATACTCATTACGATAGACATATCATGTTCGACAAGAACCATGGTCTGACCCCAGGATCCGTTAAGTTCAATCAAGAAGCGAACCATATCTTCCTTCTCCTCAAGATTCATCCCGGCGAAGGGTTCATCGAGAACAAGGAGCGCAGGTTCCAACGCAAGAGCGCGACCGAGTTCGACCCTTTTCATAAGACCGTAAGGCAGTGTGCCGACTTTTTTTTTGCGAATGGCTTGCATTTCAAGGAAATCTATGAGTTCTTCCAAAATTTGACGATGCCGGACTTCTTCACTGCGAACAGAAGATGAAAATAAACATGCCAAACCAAAGCCGTAATGACAGTGGTTATGGCGAGCAAGGAGCATATTGGATAAAACGGTCATGCCGGGAAACAGTTCTATATTCTGAAATGTCCTCCCGATACCGACACGTATGAGATGGTGAGTCGGCAGATTTGTGATATCCTGCCCGTTGAAAACAATATTTCCTTTCTGCGGTCTGTAAAAACCTGTGATGCAGTTCAACAGACTTGTTTTGCCTGCCCCATTCGGACCAATGACAGCAAGCAGTTCTCCCGTACGCACTGACAGATCAACACCATTGAGTGCCATGATACCGCCAAAGCTCAAAGAGAGATTCCTGACAACCAGTTCGGCTTTTTTTTCTGACAGGTTTTTTGAAGCAAATATGGTCGGTTTTCCCCGGAACGCCTTCATAACCATCCAATCCTTACTTCATGAATTTGATCTTTTCTCTTCCGGGGGTGAAGAAGTTAGTCAATGGCGTAAAGGAGCCATCTTCACCGACTTTTACAATTCTCGCCTTAAAAGAAGCTCCATGATCTGTCTTTGTGTAGGTAATGTTTGGAACAAGGCCACCGAAATCTTCATTACGGAATGATTCCATTGTTTTGTTGATTGTCTCTGGATTGATGTCCTTGTACATTTGCTGTGATTTGATGAAGGCTTTTTCCATGATCATGGCAACGACAACGCCTTCCCAGTATGAGGCATCGAATTTATTCACCGTTTTATACCGTTTCCATAAATCTTTCATCACGTTCATTCCCGCCGTTTTGTCTGAGGGCAGCCCTCCCGGAAACTGGATGCGAAGACGATCCCTTATCAGGCCTTTCCCGAGCTTGAAAAAATCAGGATCCGTGGATGTCCAGGTTCCGAAAAATGCAGGATTATAGTTGA
>JBAWYD010000226.1:0-2172 GCA_037143735.1 Deltaproteobacteria bacterium | reverse complement strand
CACGGTGTCGTAAAGGCCGATGTCTTCACCTTCATGCTTGTTGATGCCGGTATAGCTCAAGCTGGAATCCTCATACCGTTTGAACTTAAAGACTGCATCGTTCATCAATGCGCTGTTAAAGACTCCGAGGCTGACGAGCAGTTCAAATTCTTTCACGGTTAAACCGCTCACTTTTCTGAATAGCCCCGGCTCCAATTGCGTGATGACATCCTTGAGGCACCGCTCCCGGTAGTCGGTCAAATACATGAACACCGGCACGCGTGTGGCGAACTTGATGAGCTTTTCCTGAATCTGTTTCCGCTTACTCTTGTACTCTTTTTCTTCTTCCGTGAGTTTCTTCTTCTCCTTGTCGGAAAGCTCTTCGTCATTGGCTTCCTTTTTCGCCTTCTTCACCGCCTCCGACTTGTTGATGATTGTTTCAATATCCTGATTCAGATTACGGAAACCTTCAATGTTCATCAGCGCATCCATGGCTTCCTTGTTGTTCATCAGGCGCTGCAGGGTGCTGTTATCCACATTTACCAGCAATGCGCTTTCCCAGCGACGCGCCAGCATGGTTGCGGTCGTCCCACTCATGGCCATATCCAGAATCCCGGCGGCGTCAATCTGCTTCATCGAACTCCCGTCATAAGCAAGCACGGGCAGGAAGCTGATGAACTCCTCCACCTTCTTCTCCGGATTGGACTCATTGACATTCAAGCGGCAACTGTAATCGGCGATCTGCCGCAAAGCCCTGTTCGGCGCGAAGTCAAAGATATAGCATTCCTCTTTGATGATCTGCTCCTGATTCGGCGCGGTGCTGTCGGGATTTCTGATCGTCCACGGGGATTGCACGCGGAATGCAGCCTGGAAATAGGTTTCAGGAGTGGACGAATTACGCAGCATGAGTATGCCCGTCCACGGTCTTACCGTAACCCCGGTGGTCAGTTTCCCGCAGGAAAGGGTGATCGTTTTCGTGTTCAGGGGATCGTCCATTGCCTCCTGAACCGGCGGCAGCGCCGCCACACCGATCCCAGCGGCACTTCCCGCCGCCACGATCACTTTATAATCGTGATAAAACCGATTCTGCTTTTTTGCCAGAAGGTTGCGCATAGCCTGACACGAAGCGACGGTGGGCAGGAACCAGAAGGTATGAGACAAGACATTCAGCAGGCGGGCGTCTGAAAACGGCATCGGCGGCTTCTGTGCGCCTAACTTCAGGTTGTCAACGGTGGTTGCCATAAACGAGCCACGGATCAAATCCAGCCATTTCTGAACCTCGTCCTGATAGGTGAACTTAGCGCCATCCCCAACATCCGATGCAGAAAAGAAGATATTCAGATCAAACTCATCAAACTCCCCCTGCATGGCGATTTCGCGTATCGAATCGGGCAGTTGATAGGTCAGCAGCACCATTCGGGGCAGTGCAGTGTAAGGATTGTCCGCGCCTGCCCAGTCCTGCTTGGCCCGCTGTTCATCCGAATACGTCCAGTTGAATATCTGCTCCTCGATGAACTCGCCTGATGCGATGGCCCGGAATGGCGTGCCGGACAGATAGAGATAACCATCCGTGGTGATCGGCATGATGTCTCCAATCTCTTCGTCCCGGTCTTTCAGAAATTCTGCGGCCTGCCCTTCCCCGAACTCTATTTCCTTCTTGTCTTCCGCCTCAAAAAGCTCCTTGGCGTTTTCGCGCCATGCTCCGTAGTGATATTCGTCCAAGACGACGCAATCCCAATTGGTTGCATGAACCCACTCGTTCTTGGTCTTAATCCCGCCCGTGCTCTTGTTCTTGCCCAGATAATCCTGAAAAGATCCGAAGCAGACGAAGGGCTTCTTCTTGTCCGCCTCCTCGTAGGACATTCCGCCCGGCGAGATAAACTGCCAACCCTTAAAATCAATATGGCACCTCAAGTCCTCTTCCCAGGCGCTCTGCACCGCCGGCTTGAAGGTCAGCACCAGCACCTTGCACCATCCCATTTTTTTGGCAAGCTGATAGGCGGCAAAGGTCTTGCCGAACCGCATTTTTGCGTTCCACAGGAAGTGCGAAGGCTTGTCCGAGTTTTCGTCTCCGATACTCTTGAAATAGGCGATGGTCTTCTCCACCGCCGCCGCCTGTTCCGGTCGCATCTTAAAATCAAGCGAACGGTTTTCCTCGTTCATCTCTCCTGTCTTGAGAGCAATGATGGCCGC
>JBAWYD010000225.1:0-2184 GCA_037143735.1 Deltaproteobacteria bacterium | reverse complement strand
TGGAACCTGTTAGCGGTAGATCGTTCTTGTTTTTTGGCAGTAGCTACAAAACCAGCGACTTTCTGGTTGACGGACTTCTTCTGTGGTGGGAGGAGAGAAAACAGGAGCTTTCTCACCTGAAACAACTGGTCATCAATATGGATAATGGCCCGGAATGCAACGGACACCGGAGTCAATTCCTGTGCCGGATGGTAGAGTTTTCTGACACGACCGGACTTGTAATCCGACTCATCTACTACCCCCCTTATCACAGCAAATACAATAGCATTGAACGCTACTGGGCAGGGTTAGAGAAATCATGGAATGGCTATCTGCTCGACAGCGTGACAACGGTATTGAATCGTACCGCCAGCTTTGCCTGGAGAGGAATGTGGACAACCGCAAGGCTGTTGGAAACCGTGTACGAAAAGGGTGTAAAACTCTGTGGCAAGGAGAAAGATGCGTTGGAAGAAAGACTGATGCGTTCACCAGAGCTTCAATGGTGGGATATTACAATCTGCCCTAACTTGGTATATTTGTAATTTCAATGTCCCTTAGTATTATGTCAATTGATTCCTCTGCCAAACAAGTTCATGCCGCCGCCTTTTGGAAATTCATGCAGGATTGGATACTCTTCCTATAAATAGTATGGAACCGGATATCTTATCCCTTATGATAAAGATGAATGGCCTGTTGTATACAATCTCAACAGGGATTCCTATTGAAGGAATTATGGTTCATCCGGAATTTGAGTACTTTTAAGTTGAGAGTAGTGGACAAACTGGTTCAATCTGAATCTGACCAAAGAAAACAGAAAGGAACCTGGGAATGTCCACTACGAGTTTATTGTATCATGCATTTGGTATAGCCGGGTATCATCTAGTAAACAGCGAGTATGAGAATGGAGTTATTAAATTCAGGATTCAGGATAACAGGATTTACCGCTGTTCCGAATGCAAGTCGCGTGATGTCATCAAGAGGGGAACCAGAACCCGTTGTTTCAGAGCGATGTCCATAGGGAAAAAGCCTGTGTTTGTGGAACTGCCGATACAGAGGGTGGAATGCATAACATGCGGTTCTATCCGCCAGGTTGATGTTGCTTTCGCCGATGAAAGAAGAAGCTACACGAAGGCATTTGAAAGATATGTTCTCGAACTATCGAAGTTTACAACAATGTATGATGTGGCGAGGCATCTCGGAGTAAGCTGGGATACCGTTAAAGACATCCAGATGAGGAATCTTGAGAGGAAATACAGCCATATAAAACTCAAAGACCTCAAGCAAATAGCAATAGACGAAATATCGATAGGGAAAGGCCATCAGTATCTGACAATAGTACTCGATCTTGGAACCGGGGCAATCGTATTCACCAATGAAGGAAAAGGCTCAGAGGCGCTTGACCCTTTCTGGAATAAACTTAAACATTCAACAGCGAAAATAGAGGCGGTAGCGATGGATATGTCGCCTGCATACGCTATCGCTGTCCGGAAGAATCTTCCTGATGCCGTCATAGTTTTTGATCATTTCCATATCATCAAGATGTTCAATGAAAAGCTGTCCGAACTCAGGCGAGATATTCAGAACGAGGCTGTCACAATGAAACAGAAACAGGTAATCAAAGGCACAAGGTGGCTTCTTCTTAAGGCCTCTGAGAACCTGTCTGATAAGCATAAAGAAAAGCTTGAAGAAGCTCTGGATCTCAACAAACCCCTTGCAATCGCCTATTATATGAAAGAAGACCTGAGGCAATTGTGGAGCCAGTATAATAAACAAGCAGCATCATTATTCCTTGATAACTGGATAGCCAGAGCAAGAAGTTCCGGCATTAGGAAACTTATGGATTTCTCAAAGACGCTTGCCGTCCACAGATTCGGTATACTTGCTTGGTATGACTTTCAAATATCCACAGGGCCTCTTGAAGGAACGAACAACAAAATCAAAACCCTCATAAAAACAGCCTATGGATATCGAGATAAAGAATTCCTGAAATTAAAACTCTATGCCCTACATGAAGCCAAATTCAAATTGGTCGGCTAGTATGAAAGTATCCAAAAACCGGATGAACCATAAATTGCACTAATGTGCTTGCACTGTTTTCTGCTAAACGTATTATTAACATACCATAGGGCAAACTAGACAGTCCCATCCCTAATGGGACAGAAAAGAGGAGGGATTTATGAAAAGGATTTATCTCATTTTGGTCAT
>JBAWYD010000224.1:0-2196 GCA_037143735.1 Deltaproteobacteria bacterium | reverse complement strand
GGGCCGCGGTCAGAAAGCCCAGAAGGATGGATCCGAAGACAGGCACGGCTGATAAAAATCTTTTTTTTTCTCGAGCTGGCCGAGTGAACATTTGGCTCCTCACCACAATTTGTGGGTGACTTCTGGTTCCGGGAGTTTTCCCAGCGTGTGATATAAGGCCAATTCCATGACATGAAGCGTGCGGAAGCCATATGATCGTCTGGTCACCACACGGGCTTTGTTGTTTAAGCCTTCCGTAGCCCCGGTGAAGACTTCCCGTCGGGCTCGGATCCAGTTGAGGATGAGAGCCTCGTGCGACGCGATCATATTGGCGACTTTAATCATTGGGGCGATACGACTCCGTTTGACCCTCTGAATCCAGGCCCGCATAAACGCCCCGGCCCACGTGACGCTCCGGTAATCCCAGAAATGACAGAACGCTTCCTTGAGGAGGTAGGCTCTTCCCGTCTGGAGGCGGCCGCTCAACAGCCGGTTCAACTTCTCGCGAGCCTTCCCCAAGACGCGGGTTTTACGACGCAGCAGGATCCAGCGCATCTTTTTGAGCTTTTGCTTGGCCCGCGGGCGGGCCGTCATGGCCGCCACATCCTTGCGCCGGGTCTCATCCACTGCCTCGTTGAGATGCTGGGTGATATGGAATCGGTCAATCATATGGCAGGCCTGCTTAAGCCGCGTTGGGACAACCTTCAAGTACGCCTTCCACATATCGCTGCAGACATATTGAATTCCGTTCAGCACCGGCTCGCCCAAGGCCGCCAGGCCCTTCCGCAAGGTCGTCGCCGTTCGCTTCCGTCCCACCCACAACAGGCGGCGGCAGAGGGCGTCAATTTCGTAGATCACGGTCAGGTAGTTGAGGCTTTTCTTGCCATGCCCGACGTGGATTTCGTCAATGCCGATGGCCGTGACGCCGTCCAGATTGCGATGCTTAAGACCCCAGTCCACCATCCAGTCTACCGAGCGGTACACGGCCTGCCAACTGACCTTAAAAATGGCGGCCGTCTCCTTCCAGGAAAGCCTTCGCGCCCAGTTGCCGAGAAACTGCATCATCGGCCGGCAATAGGGCCGTTTGCCGTCGCTCCAAGGGATCTTCTCCACCAGAATGCCGTGCTCCGGACAAGACACCCGGCGCGGCGCATAATGAAAGAACACCGCCAGCCCCAAACAGGGAACGTATTGCCACACCCGCTCCGGCAGATGATCATAGGTCGGACAGGCCTTTTCACATTCCGGACAGATCGCTTCCCGTTGCCTATGTTCGCGGATCGTCACATCGATGGTCAGTCTTCTACAGTCATCCCTGATCCGTTCATCGGAAAATACAAATCCATATAGGGGTTGTATTCGGTTCAAGATTGTCTTAAAAGTGATATGCATGGCTGGTCTCCTTTAGGGGTGCGAGCCCAATGTTATACACATTGGGTTCCCTAAGAAGCCAGCCATGTTTTTGCTCCCGCTCCTTCACCCTGAAGGGGCGGCAAAAAACGGTTTGCCGAAGATCCCGATTCCTTTGACTTTCCTCTTTTACTTGTTATGATTCGCTTTGCTTACCCACAAATTGTGGTTAGGAGCCATAATTTCCACTGGCGTTGGTATAGCCACTGTGTGCGCAATCGTCATATCGATAGTAAGCGCCACGGCCACAAGCAAACACTTCAATATTTGGAATTCCTACGCCCCATTCATCAGTAACACGGCCGGAGATTTGCCCGGCCGTGATCAATTGAGCGTCGATATTAGATGTCGTATAGCCCTCTATCACAGCAATCCGATCGGCTTGAAAAAAGCTGATTTTGTTATTGTAAAACTCCCAGGGGTAATTCAATCCGTTGGGTTCGAAGAGGATTTTATAGTTCCCGGCTTCCAGACCGGAAGCCGTGTAATAGCCGCCGGCAGATGTGAAAACGCTTCCCATAAAAGCATCGCTCGCATCATAGACCACGACTTTGATATTAAAAATTCCCGCCCCCGATTCATCGGTGACCCGGCCGGAGATGGATCCCGTGGCCTGCGCCGCCGCTTCCCAGCTCCCTGCCATCAGCCCCATCAAGCAGACGACAAATATGAGTGATCGCGCTGACAACTTAGTCCCCCTGAAACGTTTCAACGCCCCCTCCTTCATGAAGTCAATTCTGGAAAGGATAAGGATTTCCTTTTTCTCCCCGAGTTTGGCTCATGTTCGAAATCGGTATGAAATCCCAT
>JBAWYD010000223.1:0-2207 GCA_037143735.1 Deltaproteobacteria bacterium | reverse complement strand
GTGGCCTATCCCGAATTCGGCCCCCAGGGGATGAGAAAATGCCCCCGCCGGATCGGCATCATGTCCACGGGGCTGATCATCCGGGGATCGGAAACCGTCGATCTGATCAAGGATCTCGACTACGAATGCGTGATCCTCGACGAGGCGCACCGGGCCAGGCGATCCAATCTCGGCCCCACGCACCGGGGAGAGAAGGCCGAGCCCAACAATCTGCTGCACTTTTTGATGGATATCGCTCCGAGAACCCGGAGCCTGCTGTTGGCCACGGCGACGCCGGTGCAGCTCGATCCGATCGAGGCGTGGGATCTCCTGAACGCCCTGAACGAGAGGCAAAACGGCGTCCTGGGTTCCCTGTACAGCCGCTGGCGGACCCGGCCGCGGGAAGGGATTGACCTCGTTCTTGAACAAACGAAGCCCGTCGATGAGACGACGGACCTCTGGGAGTGGATGCGCGACCCCCTGCCGCCCCAGGAAGAGGGCATGGATTTTGAGTTGCTCCGCCGGACTCTGAAAATCGATCCTTCCGAGCATTGGGCTTCCCCGGAGGCGTTCCACAAGCTGCGCAAGCCGGATTTGCAGCGGATCAAGCGCCTGTCGCGTGACTTCTTCCCGAAGCACAACCCGTTCATCCGTCACATCGTCCGGAGGACCCGCGATTTCCTGGAAAATAAAATAGATCCCCAAACCAATGAACCCTGTCTCCAGCAGATCGAGGTGCGCCTTTTCGGGGAGAGCGACGCTGAGGCCATTGGCCTGCCCCCTTTTCTCCGGGACGCTTACGACGCCGCCGAGGAATTCTGCGCCATTTTGGCCCGCAGGCCCGGACTCAATTCGGGCTTCATGAAGACGATTCTCCTGCGCCGGGTGGGCAGCACCATCGAGGCGGGCAGGTTGACCGCAATGAAAATGCTTGGGACTCAACCTCAGGGTGATCAGGCGGACGAGGAAGGGGAAAACGAGGAGGAAGAGAAACTATCCTCCCTCTATCCGCTATCCCATGAGGAACGGGCGGTGTTGGGGCGCTTCCTGAAAATCCTGGAGGAGAACCGCGATGAGGACCCGAAACTCCGCCAGGTGGAGCGGATTCTCACAACGAATGACACCGTTGCCGGCGGCTGGCTCTCCCTGGGCTGCATCATCTTCAGCCAGTTCTACGACTCGGTACTCTGGCTGGGTCTGCATCTGTCGAAACGCATGCCCGACGAAAAAATCGGCGTCTATGCAAATGCCACGAAATCTGGGATCATCGAAAATGGTGTCTTCCGCCGCGTGAATCGGGATGAAGTCAAAAAAGGCATTACGACCGGGGAATTGCACCTGGTCATCGGAACGGACGCCGCCTCGGAGGGGCTCAACCTCCAGCGCCTGGGTTCCCTCATCAATCTCGACCTTCCCTGGAATCCGACACGGCTGGAGCAGCGCAAAGGAAGGATCCAGCGGATCGGCCAGTTGCGACCCGCGGTGCTGATCTACAACATGCGCTACAGGGGTTCCGTGGAAGACCGCGTCCATCAGCTTCTCTCCGAGCGTCTGGTGAATATCCGGAACATGTTTGGACAGATACCCGACACACTGGAAGATGTCTGGGTAGCGGCTGCCCTGAGGGACGAAGAGGAAGCCAAGCGCGTCATCGACGCCGTCCCGAAACGCCATCCTTTCGAGATGCGCTACGACCGCATTGAAAACGTGGACTGGGAGTCGTGCAGTCGGGTTTTGGATTCGGCCAGCCAGTTGGAGGCGCTGCGGGAGGGGTGGTAACGCCAAAATAGATGACATAATCCAATGGAGTTACATTTTTGTTTTACTGACTGCGATACGGTACAAATTTGTTTTATCTTTTTCCCCTCTACAGTGCCCTGTATGGATAATTAGTCAATGTAATTGAATGGCTACATTTGCCATTGGAGAATGGCACCATCCTTGCTCAGCCATCGGAAGATTATTCGCAGCATTGATAAAAGATTCCAAGAATGAGGGGGTAAGGATTATGAACTCCGGCGATACTGCCTGGATACTGGTATGTTGTTCTCTGGTGCTGTTAATGACACCGGGCCTGGCGCTTTTTTATGGTGGCATGGTGCGCCGGAAAAACGTTCTTTCAACGTTAACCATGAGCTATATCTTCATGTCCCTGATAGGTGTACAATGGGTACTTTACGGATATTCCCTCGCCTTTGGTCAGGATATCGGTGGAATCATCGGAGGGC
>JBAWYD010000222.1:0-2215 GCA_037143735.1 Deltaproteobacteria bacterium | reverse complement strand
GGTTTTCCAGCATTTGGCGTCCGTATTCCATCTGCCAGAAGAGGTCACCGTCATAGATAGGAGTCGCAAACGTGATGAACAGAGTCAGTAGCGTTACGATTCCCAGAACGAGAGCCCAACCCCAATGCCAGCCGCCCGGGTGCTTGGGACTACTGCCGGGAGGAGATGAGGCAGGCGTAGACACGGGTGCGGAGGCAGGGGTAGGAGTAGAAGTAGGAGTAGAGGCACGGGTAGGGCGATCTGATCTGGATTTGCGTTTTGTCATTTTGTGATTGGTTTCCTTTGTTCAGAGAAAATTAAAATATCTATCTCGCTCATTATAGGCCGGGGATGTAATTAATTAATGACGCTCAAAAAGTTTTTCCCTCGGGAAAAAGCGGGGAATCTCCCGGAAATACAGCTCCGCCCTCTCAGTTCCCAAAGGGGAATATTGGGGGTCAGGTCTTGCATTTTAGCGTTTTGCGGGGTGGCCTAAGGGGGGGTCAGTTTAAAAACTGACCCCCCCTTCATGTTCTCATCTTTTTGCCCACAGATTTTCTGCAATGACGCTATCATTGGTTTATGGATCGCGCCGATATATTCTCCAATGAGCCATTTCAACCTTGACCATAATCTCCGAATGATCGTTAGTGTTCACAGCCCTACGGTCAGATCCGCTAAATCCTGAGCGATATACCCGGCCTCCTCGGCGGCTCGCCGCGCCTCAGTTGAAAGGCGAGGTGCGATTGCCGATTTTTCTACTTTCCAGTCGCTAAGTTCAGGTTTCAGGCGAAGAAACCGTTCGACATGGCCGTCAAATCTCTTCAGTCCGTCTACAAGGCGATCCGCATTCCTCTTGCACGACCCCAAACGTACGATTCTCGCCTCATCATTGAGCGCGACCAGGTCGATTTCCGTTCCCGCCTTGTCCCAATATCCATGAATCTGCGACGTCAACTCGAAATCCCCGATTCCCTTGCGGCTGCGTTCTTCGTAGAGCGCCCGGATAAGCCTTTCAAACCCGTAACCTTCCGCTTCGGCAAGCAGCTGATCCGCTTCATCGATCAAGGGCTCCAGGGGTCTGAAATTTACCGAAGCAGTGGGAACGGCCAGAACGGAAAGCCAGGTGCGCAGGAAGTTATCTTTGAGATAAAATCGTCCGTTTCGTGCCGACGGTTTGGCGAAGACAGGCTGCAGTCGTTCGATCATCCCGTACCGTTCGCGCAGGACCTTGATATAGCCCGACACCTGCTTGCCGTTTCCTGACAGTGAGGACTTCACATGGGCGTCGAGATCGCTGTTCGTACATCCTGGATGTCTTGCGACATACTTCAGAATCAGATCGTATCGGCCGCGCAGCTCTCTGAGAAACCAGCTTTCCGCTTCCGTCCGGAGCGGCGAAGAACTGGTGAAAAACATCTTCCTCAGCAGTTCCCGGCGGTCGGCGTCCAAGACGTCCTGCTCGTAGCAGTCCCGATAAAACTTCGGGACCCCCTCGAAAAGATTCCAGAGAAAAAGCAGCCTCTCCGGGGCATCATCGGCGTGGGTTTGCAGGATCTCGATGATGGACGCGATATCGAGATGGGGAAGTTCCATCTGGTCTGTCAGGCGGTTGAATAGAGGCGCCGTCCTGTCCTCCAGAAGCGCCGCCATCTCCGTATGGATGGAACCAAGCACGATGAGGCCGCCTGGTACCCGATCTGTCTCCCTTGCCAGACGGTCCACCTCGTATTGCAGATGAGAGGTAAACTCGGAAAGTGATTGGCGGTGAAAATACTGGAACTCATCGATGACGACGACAAATCCGTCCCGGACGAGACCGGCAATGCTGGCGGCAAAAGCGCCGAGATCGCGGGGAGTGCGGTTTTCCAGGCCGAAGGTGGCATAAAAGTCGCGAACCGTCGAAAGAACACCGGCGGGGTCGGAATCCGGGATCTGAAGATAGACCGCCCGCTCTCTCCCGATTTCTCGCAGCGCCTCTTGCACCAGGCTTGTCTTGCCGATCCGCCGTCGCCCCGATATCTTCAGGAAAAACCACCGCCCACGTCGAAGGATTTCAAGGATTTGACTAACCTCTCGCTTTCTTCCATAAAAGCCCCACGGCAACTTCGACACACCTTCCTCCATTAATGTAAAAGATTTTATACTAAGGCGTTATATAGCATATTTCGGCTCAATATCAAATAGTTAATCTTAAGCAATATTGGGGGTCAGGTCTTGCATTTTAGCGTTTTGC
>JBAWYD010000221.1:0-2250 GCA_037143735.1 Deltaproteobacteria bacterium | reverse complement strand
TTAATTTTTTCTTGTCAAGCCAGGAATACTTTTGCCGGGAGTATCTTTGCATGGAATCAAGTTTTTAAAGGTGTGCAAAGGTAGAAAGAATGTGCGATTTACAAATATCGAATGACGGATGACGCGTGACGAATGATCAGAATTGAGATGGATTGGGATTTAAACGGTTTTTTTAACATAGGATTTCACGGTATAAAAATACCCGTATTTTAGGAATACGTTGCACCTTCAAAGCTTAATTTTTTCTTGTCAAGCCAGGAATACTTTTGCCGGGAGTATCTTTGCATGGATTCGAGAATCAGGGGTAAACTCCGCTTCTTTTTCAACTTCACCTTTATCTCATTTTCACCTATTTCAATATCTGCACCATTCATAACGAACTTTTCATAGAGCTTTTGCACGGAGAGGTTTTCATAGCGTTCAAAGTTCATAGCAAGCAAGTGATACAGATTATAAGCCAGGATCGACATGGTCAGATCAAAATCAACTTTGATCACCATTGATGAAGAAACCAGGTTAAGATGGAAAAATTCGATTTGTTCGGAAATGGTTTTTTCAATGATCCAGCGACGGGAGTACTTCCGTATAATTTTTTCGATGGAAAGATCATGGTCATTGGTAATGATCACGGCAGGTTTGATCTTCCCATGACCGGTAACGATAATCTGGCGGATTTCGCCGTCATATCCATTTAAATGCACCATTTCATCGTAAACCCTCAGGGTTCTGTGTTTACTGCCGGCACATTCAACTTTTACAGTCTGCCAACCTGAGGCAGGGAGTTTTTCGATCCGATCGATCATTTGTTTTCCACGCCGGCGAATGGTAATGAATTTGACCTGCTCTTTGTCCAGTTTTTTCAGGTTCTCATAATTGGTAAACCGGCTGTCAAATACAAGATAACGCAAAGGTTCATTCTTCCCGTTACCGGTACTGCGATAGAAGTCGAGAAACTCCAGGATGACAGCGCTTTCGTCTTTTTGAAGGATGTCGGCGCTGCCGTAATCAATTAACCCGCTTTGAGGATCCTGGGCCAGCACGGCCAACATGCTGCCCAGAGCTTTACCCCGTTTACCTGACCAGTTATTTTCCAGATGACTGTCATCTCCCCAGTAGGGGATGGTCGTAAAATCAAGGTTGGTGGTATCATCAAGCAAGCCATTTTTCAGCCACAGACGATGAAGCTGTTGCAAAAACAGACGGTTCATGTCAGGGGTAACCCGATCGGAATACGAAGTATACCAGGCCGCCTTGGGCAGAACGTTCAAGCCTGCAAATAAGCCCATGCCCCGATCCATACACCAGGTATCATCAGCCGAGTATCTTCGCCTGTTCGATAACTTCAAGGCCAGGAAACAAAGGATCGAGGCAGTCTTGCTGATTTGCGAGGTGGATGGATAGGCTGAGCGGCTGATTATTCCATCGATATCATAGTGCTTGATCAATACCAGGAACATCAGGATACCGGCATTGGAACTTTTGAAGACTTCCTCCTTAAACGATAGAGGAACACTTTTATCGGCTTGGATTTGAACAGGATCCAATTGCTGTCGTGCCAGTTTGGAACGCCGGGGAAGTCTTGAAAACCCCTCCTGGACAACGATATTGTAAATGTTCTTTTCCGAAAGAAAATGACCAGAAGAATCCAGCACCACTTTGATATCGGGAACTGAATAGTACTTCTTCCGTAAGGAGATAATGATAGACTTTGCATCCAGAGTGCCTTCTGCTTCTTTTCTCCCGGGGTGATTCTCGACAAAGAACATGCTACTGTTCATATGGTCTGATAATTTAATGCGAAACGTGGCCACCAGCGAGGTGAATGCGCGATAGGTATACCCGAATCGCCTGGCCACCTGATTGGCGGTCTGGCCTTCGATGAAATACAAACGCAGGGCCTCATATTGTTTGTGAGCCACATTTTGCGGGACAAGGAAGAAGGAGGATGGATCCATATACTGTTTATTAACACCGTGATAAAGATAATATAATATATTATAATTCCAACACGGCAATCACGAAAAGATATTAACAGTCTATGGTTCATATGTTTATCAAAATTCAAAAAAAAGAAAGAAAATGAAATATGGACGTATAATGGTGTATACTGCGAAATATAATACAGTATGCCACCTATAACACTGAATGTCAGGCCAGTCGCAAGCGACTGACATACAAGGCGTAGCGAGAATAATCGCTATAGGTAATTAAAAATGAATACGGGTAATTAACGACGTGATAATCTATGAT
>JBAWYD010000220.1:0-2255 GCA_037143735.1 Deltaproteobacteria bacterium | reverse complement strand
AATCTTGATCGAGGAAGGGTAACGCTTTATCCAGCCTATAGACAAGAGCCTGACAAGAGGCAAGAAGATGGCTCTCTCCTTCAACTACCTTGATGTCATAAACCGCGGTTTTATTGGTTCGGTTTATTTCTTTGGCTTCGGCGGTTAATGTGGCGCCTGTAGAAGGGGAGCCAAGATAACTAATGTTCATGTTCAAGGCAACGGCCACAGTGCCATGAGAATTGGAGGCTGTTTCAAAAGCTTCATCAATCAGAGCAAACAATGCACCTCCATGGGCTTTCCCAAACATGTTTTCCATATCCGGTGTGAAGACCATCGCAACTTTTGAATAGCCTTCATCCAGATCAACTAATTTCAGATTGAATTTATTGGCAAAGGGTTCCCGCTCTACCTGCCTGAAGATTGCTTCCTTAATCTTGCTATCCATACTGTCTCTCCATGCTTTAGATGGTCCGTTTATCAGATCCATCTAACCTGTAAGCATCACCATCGTTCCCAGTGAATTTTTTCCTTCCTGTATTTATCTTTCGGTTTATTCTGTCCAGCGGGAACACCTGTGACGATGACATTCAAAGGAATAACCTCTGGAGGTATGTTGAGAACAGTTCGTACATGCTTCATCCTGTCCGCGTATGGATAAGCGGCTGTCCACACGCCGCCAAGCCCAAGGGCTTCAATGGCAAGCAGAATGTTTTCACCTGCAAGCGATGCGTCTATTATTGCCAAATCCTTACTCTTTTCGTATGCCTTGTCAGGTTCGGTACAGACGATAATCGCTGCACCTGCCTTGGTCAGCATCCTTGCATACGGAAGTCCAGCGGCAAGCTCGTCCAGCTTTTTTCTGTCGGTTACCACCACAAAAGACCACGGCTGCATATTAACTGCCGTCGGAGCTGCCATTCCCGCCTTGATGATCTTATCAAGATCGGCCTTGCTTACCGGTGCACCGGTAAACTTCCTGACGCTCTTTCTTGCATGGATTACAGAAAATGTATCTTTCATCTTTACATCATCCTTCGCGTAAACCAATCCTGCCATTAGCAAGCACATTAAAAAGCTTGTAAGGATTCTTTTCATCAATCTTACCTCCGAGTTCAGAAATTTCAAGTCCTGCATCGCCCAGGATTATATAGCGCATGTTGCCACCTTAAATATGAGTTGATACCCATGTTCATTGGTTTTATGATTTTTACCGGCAATCTCTGGAAGCGTGAGTATATGGGAAACAACGGCCAAGGTCAAAAAGAAAAAATTCCATTTCTCCGATACCGGCGCTAGTTGTCAAAGAGATCACGAGAGGGTAGGGGAATGATCGTTGTTGCTATGAGAAGCCTTCTTCGGGAGGCTTTCTTTTTACCTGGGCAAAAAAGCTGTGTGAGACTCTGTGTGAGAAACTTTTTCCAAAATCGGCAAAACCATACTAATATCTGCTAAGTAAGGATAGACCAAATATCAACAATTCCAGTATGTTAATAAAAATGAGAAGGTTAGAAAACTTGGAGATCCTGTTTGAAAAGCCGAGTGTCGGCAGTTCAATTCTGCCCTGACCCCCCATTGGACGTTCGGTATTTCTGTCAAGAAAAAGGTTGCTATGCCGGGGTTTATAGTATAGATACCCGCCTACCTGAAACCACAGGGAACCCTCCCCGTGGTTTTATTTTTTTTTAAAAGGAGTCAGATCAAAACATGATAAGTGCGTTAAACATAACCCTCGCCTACGGCAAGAGGATTCTCTTTAAAGACGTCAACATCCAGTTTACCCCCGGAAACTGTTACGGTCTTATCGGCGCCAACGGCACAGGGAAATCTACCTTTCTCAAGATTCTCTCCGGTGATGTTGAGCCGGACAAGGGTGAAATAACTATCGGCCACAGAAAGAGGCTGGCGGTATTGCGGCAGGACCAGTTCGCATTCGATGAGGAGACGGTTTTCAACACCGTCATCATGGGTCACGCCAAGCTTTATAAAGTGATGGCCGAACGGGAGGCGATCTACGCCAAGGCAGATTTTTCGGAGGAAGACGGTATCCGCTCCGCAGAGTTGGAGGGTGATTTTGCCGAAATGAATGGCTACGAAGCCGAAGCCGAGGCGGCAGTGCTCTTAAACGGTCTCGGGATACCGGAAGAGCTGCGTAGCAGAAGGATGAAGGAACTGGAGAGTGGTGACAAGGTACGGGTGCTTCTGGCCCAGGCGCTTTTCGGTAATCCGGATGTACTGCTCCTCGATGAGCCCACCAACCATCTCGACCTGAAGTC
>JBAWYD010000219.1:0-2255 GCA_037143735.1 Deltaproteobacteria bacterium | reverse complement strand
AGCGGGTATTCCAAGAAATTTAAGGGCGGGACCGCGGTCCCGCCCCTGTTTCATCTCTTTTGAGAGTATAGGATTTATTTTTTCGATGAATTGAATTTAACAAGAGTCTCCCAGTCAATTTTGCCATCTTTGCAGAACTTGCCGCTGAATTCGGACGTAAAGAGGTTTACAATTCTGGAATACTCGATAAGGAATTCTTGATTTTTTTCCTTTGCCTTGTGACCGATTGGAACAATTAGATCAATATAAAGACTGCTACTGCCTGAAATGAACTCCCAGAAAGCTTGGCCGCAATATTTATAATAATCGCCTTTGTCGGGATTAGAATCTCTTCCGTAGCAGCAACCATTCACAGCGACTATCTCAGAGTCAGGATTGTTTGCTCGCAGCACTTTCTTCGCCGTCTTAAAATTCTGTATCATTTTTTTAATCTGACCACTATTACCCCAATTGGGTCCAGACTTGACAGAAACGATGTATCTTTTTCCGCCTCTTTTAAATTCTAAATCGATGCCTTCAGTTGATGATTTTTTTCCGTCAGCGGCAGTTTCGCTGATGAAAATAGCCAGTTTTTCAAAAAACTCACCGAACTTAGTTTCCTCGTTAGATGACAAATGAGCATCAAGTAAAGCGCGAATCAGGGATTCTGATGTAAGCACGTTCTTTGCCCTGAACAAATAAGGATTTTTCCGCTTCAAAATATGTTCCAGTTTCAAATCCTTGAAGGAGGCCAGACGTGCGGCGTGAAACTTATAGATGTTTTCTTCAACGTAATTTGTTATCTTGCTAATCGGAATTGATTTCATAAAGCCCCTTTTTTTCACACAAGTAGTGCGTTTTCTCTTGTCCTATGGTCGACATCATCTGGTCATAGTATTCCTTGTGGATTTCGATTCCTACTGAATTCCGTTTAAGCCTCCGTGCCGCTTTTAAGGTACTACCGGAACCAGCAAAAGGATCAAGAACTAAATCGCCTTCAACAGTGAACAACTTGATAAACCACTCCGGTAGAGCCTCCGGAAAAGCAGCACTATGATTCTTATTACCGCACTCTGTAGCAAGGTGGAGAACATTAGTAGGATATGCTTTGTCTCGCTCAAGCCAGTTAGAGATGTTTTTCCCGAAACCGCTGCCTACTCTGGATTCATCCCTTTTCTTGTCCGTTGTACTTAGCTTCAGGAGCCTTGTTTTTGCCCAATCGCCCACTGGAACCATGACGGCGTCCTGGTACATGTTAAATTTCTTGGTCTTGTTGAACTGGATTAATCGTTCCCATGAATCTCTGAATCTATTAGGCCACTTACCGGGATAGCAGTTCTTTTTATGCCAGATGAATTCCTCTGTCCAAAACCAACCCTGCTTGCGCATCTCCATTATTAGTTCCATGACGTATGTATGTCTCTCCCCACTCATCACCCGCTCTTTTATGTTTAACACAAATGTGCCTGATGGTCTTAGTACGCGCAGAAGCTCTTGTGAGGTTGGCAGAAACCACTGCACGTATTTATTTGGATGAATGCCGCCATACGTGTTTTTTCTCTGGTCTGCATAGGGAGGCGAGGTGAAGATCAGATCAACGGAATTATCACTTAGATTGGCCAGCTTATCCCGACAATCACCCAAAATGATTTTTGTTGATATGTCCACAGAACGACCTCTGCGTGATTTGTTAGTGTTCTTGCTCATATAATAGAATAAATGTTCTAATAATGCAAAGTATCATAAACTGGTATAAATTCAATAATAAAGCCTGTAAAGGTGCATGTAATATTTCTTGTTGCTTTCGATCAATGTGATATAAATTCACTTTATTATAGGTTATTATCCTTCCTTCCTCTTTTTAATCTCCAGGGCGGCCTTCAACCCTTTCTCGCGGATGACCTTAAAGGCCAGGCCCGTAGCCGTCTGGTGGTAGAAGCGTTTGGCGTATTTCTTGAGCAGCTTTTTATCAATCTCGAAGCCCAGTCCGGGTCGCGTGAAGGGCGCCAGCATGGCGTTCTTGTCGGGAATGATAGGTGCGATGATGCCCTCGCGGAACTCCGGCACCCAGGACGGCTCTTCCAAAGGGTATTCCAGCGGGTGGGTATTGCCCCTATCGGCCAGCACCATATTCCAGTTGATGTAGAAGCCGATGCCGTTGGTCCAGGTATGAGGGGAATACTCGCGGTTATGCTGATGGCAGGCGTCGATGACCTGTTTGACCTGCGCGATGCCGCCCGCGAAGCAGGCATCCGGCTGATACACGTGGAAGCAGT
>JBAWYD010000218.1:0-2272 GCA_037143735.1 Deltaproteobacteria bacterium | reverse complement strand
TCATCCAGAAAATGCTCGGGAAGAGCGATATCCGGCTCAAGGCAACAAAGAAAGCGGTCCAGTTCATCGCCACCCTGGGCTTTGATCCGCAATTCGGTGCACGGCCGATCAAACGGGTGATCCAGAAAAACCTGCTGAATGAATTGTCAAAAATGATCCTGGAAGGAACAGTAAATAAAGACAAGGAGATCGTAGTTGATGAGAAAGAAGGAAAACTGATGTTCAGGAATACCTGATCCTGAAACACCAGTGCAGGAACCGTGCGAAAAGATCTAATCTTTCTTTTTTACTCTTCAAATCAATCTCTTTTATAAAAAATTTTTAGTTCATCATTTAGCGATACGATACTCGGGGACCGGGTTTTATCAAAGAACAATTTCAGGAGGCATATATTCTCTGGTGTGGATGCGACTTTTGTCATTCCCAAATCGTTCAAGGGACGATGCACAGAAGATCCAAAAGCGACAGACCCGAAAGCACCAATAAGGGAAATCAAAAGCCCGTGTTAAGCACCGTCAACTCTCCAGCGAATGGATAATAATCCTCATAAACCCCGGAATTAAAAGACTACACAGAAACGGGGAATCCGGTTGGATAATGCGGATTTAACGCTCTTTGTTGCAAAGGAAGGCGAAAAAAAATGAGACTTAATGATTTCCTTGTCAGCCAGGGAACAGAAAAGAACCTTACAGAGTTAATTCTCTTCTTAGCTACACAAGCTTGCCAGGTAAAAAAAGGATTTCTCTGCAATTGTTTAAAAACAACGGTCGATGAACAGACCAGAAATGTGTATGGGGAAGAGCAGCTGGCTCTTGATAAGTACGCTGATGGGGTGTTTGTTTCGGGGCTTAAAAAGTCTCGATTAGTCCGGTATATTGCTACTGAAGAACAGGATCAACTTATCGAAGTCGATGCCCCAAAAAACAACTTTGGGGTTGTCATCGATCCTCTCGATGGATCGTCCCTAATTGACGTGAACCTTTGCGTGGGATCGATCATCGGTATCTATCCGGGACATGTCCTTTCCGAAGGAGCGAAGATGGTTGCCGCGTTATACATCCTTTACGGACCATTAACCCTCCTGACATTCACAACCGGAAAGGGAGTACATGAATTCGTTCTCGATGAAACCGGTGAGTTTATGCTAAAGGACCGGGATATCAAAATTCCGGAGGGGAAGATCTACGCCCCCGGTGCATTACGAAAAGAATACCTCCCGGCGCATGCACGGTGGATAGAGCATCTCGAACAGTCAGGCTATAAACTACGGTTCAGCGGTTGTTTTGTCGCAGACGTACACCAGATCCTCCATAAAGGGGGTGTATTCACGTATCCCGGCATCAAAGGAAAGGAGAAAGGAAAACTGAGACTCTTATATGAAGCAAATCCCATGGGAAAGATCATTGCCGAAGCCGGTGGAGCGATCAGCAACGGCAGGCGAAACATCCTGGACATCACACCACAGGCGATCAGTGATATTACCCCAATCTATGTGGGAGGAAAAAAAGAGATCGCACTGATTGAAAAGTTTATGACTGAAGGGTGATTAAATAAAGGTGATGGTCTATGAGCGAGAAAAATTTTGGTCCAATCTCTGGTTCGACAATCTTACAGGGTATCTCCGGCAAAAAAACAATTATCATGGCAGCAAATATCCGGATTGCCACGGTCGCACAGGGAATTTTTAAAGCCGCAAAAGATACGGATTCTGCCGTATTTATGGAAATTGCCCGGTCTGAATCTGACCTCAAAGGTGGGTATACCGGGTTAACTCCCAAGGATTTCTCAGAAAGAATGAACGAAGCCGCAAAAGCAGAACAGTTTGATGTCTGGGCTCTTCATGCAGATCATATCACGATAAAGACGGGAGATGCCCCGGAGATCGAAGGGACCAAACAGTTGATCGATGCCCAGATCATGGCAGGGTATACCTCATTTGCCATTGATGCCTCTCATCTCTTTAATTTTGAAGGAAAAAATGTCAGGCAGGAGTTGGAAAAGAATATTCAGGTTACTACTGAGCTGGCACTTTATATTAAACATAAAATGAAAGGAAAGGATTTTGGTCTGGAAGTGGAAGTCGGTGAGATTGGGAGAAAGGATGGACACGGGCTCATCCTGACCAAGCCAGAAGAAGCTGTAGAATTCATTAAAGCCTTAAACGAGAATGAGGTCTATCCTCATGTAATTGCCATCGCCAACGGGAGCACCCACGGCCATGTGTACGATGAAAAAGGGAACGTGATCGAACAGCTTTCCATCGACATCCCCC
>JBAWYD010000217.1:0-2308 GCA_037143735.1 Deltaproteobacteria bacterium | reverse complement strand
CCCTGGACATCCACCGCGTCAGGATGGCGCTCTCCCCCTGAGCTACGTGCCTACATCAGGGACTCTCTTTACGGAGACGGCCCTTCTAACAATAAATTGCTGTTATGTCAAGGCAAATATCATATTCGATTACTATTCGATTAAACCTATATTCCGGCATTGTTCAGCTTGATTTTGCGGAACATATAATTCAAGCCGGACGTAATGGTAAAGAAGGCTGTGAGCCAGTGGAAAAACATCATCCACTGGTAATCAAACGCTCCCGGCAGTATTCGATATATAAGGGCAAACACTACGGTCATGAGCTGTATGGCCGTTGTCACCTTGCTGATAAAGGCAGGACGGATTTCAAAAGGGATGGACATCATGGAGAGGACTGCAACGCCCAGCATAATGATGAAATCCCTGCTGATCACAATTACCGTCAGCCAGCCCGGCAGAACCCCCTTTATGGCAAGGATGATGTAGCAGCTTGCCAGGAGGGCCTTGTCCGCAATCGGGTCCAGATAGGAGCCAAGAGTGGTCTGCTGATTTAAGATGCGGGCCAGAAATCCGTCAAGGGCATCGGTGATACCCGAAACGACAAGAACGATCAGCGCCTTCAAATAGGCGCACTGCATGAGAAAGATCACCACCACAGGAACAAGAAGAATTCTCAAAAGAGATATGAAATTGGGGATGTTCATCGCAACCCGTTATTCAGTCATGGATTTCAGTTCGCTGTCTTGTGACTTGTTCCAGTCTACCCAGTCGTCTCGATCCTCTTGCTCGGCAAACTCCCGGGGCTTTTCCGCTTTTCCATCCCCTCCAATCCGAATCTGCTGCATGGCTTTTATGATGTATACCCACTCTTCCATGCTGACCTTTTTGGGACCGGGGATCGGCTTTGGTCCGGAGATCTTCTGCGGCGGACCGAGAATGGGCTTTCTATTCTGGTCTTCCTTACCGCCTCCGGATACGGACACCTGCCCGTCATACACCCTGACAAGGGCCGATTTATCCGCTTCAACGTTCATGCGATAAATGGTTCCCCGGACACCGGCCACGGCGTTTTCGCAGGATAGATCAAACTGCCCCCTTTTCACGACGGAGCGGCTCAAATTGGCCCAGCTTCTGCCGACGGCCATATGAACCTTCACGTTTCTCGGCCTGGTTTCGTCCCCGCTGTCGAGCTGAAGAACCTTGAAATGGGAATTATCTGCAAAACGGATAGCGGAGTAATCCGGCATGATAAGCTCCAGCCTGGTTCTGGAACCGGTGCGGACCTCGTCACCCCCCCGGAGGGTATCTCTCACCGTCAGGGTGCGCCACGTCTTTTTCCCATCGGGAAGTACCTGCGCCGATCCATCGAGCTTATTTACCTTCGCTTCCCCCGTTCCGATCTTCAACTCCATCAGTCTCTTCGCATGCACCCGGTCAGCGCCGATAAATATCAGGGAAAATATGAATAAAATTATGACGGTTTTTTTCATTGCCATATCCTCACTTTTTGCAATCTGGTCAAACAACGAAAACTATTGCAGACTCAGGCGGTAACCTGCGTCACCTTGGAGACCCGCAAACTGCAGCTTGTGGCTGCGTTCCATAAAAATCCTCAACCATCGGGACCATCGGGAAGGGTATTCAGGGCCTTGTCCACCACTTCCTGGATGGCCGCTTCATAAACCTGTTGCGATGCCATTTCAAGCTGTTTTTTTGAAAACCCGACATTCCGTTTGACCTTGTCATAGCGGGTGCTCCAGAGCGTCTCACCCGTCTTTACACTCCTGAGTTCAAAGGTCATGGATATCTCGGTCGCAGAGTACAAAAGGGTATACGACGTTTTGCATCGGATCAGGCTGCCGTAGAGAACCGCGTTGACACCCAAGAGGGCTCCAATGCTCTTCGGCGGAACATTTCCATCCTTGAAATCCGTCGTTGTTCCATAAATCACAGAGAGCTTTTCATCGATAACATCGGGCGGAATCTTCGGATAACCCTTGAAATAAAGCTCTCTTATTACCGTTTCTCGCGCGATCTGGCCGACATTTGTATCGGCCGAAGAGTTTTTAACGGGCATCACGGCAATCAGTCTTGTACCCCTTTTAGCGTAATCCGGAGCCAGGAGGTGGGGGATCTTCGATGCGCACCCGATGATCACGAGCAAAACGAGCATCGATACAATCCATTGTCTCAGATATCTGCGTTGTTTCATCCTTTTAGTTTTTCGATCTCCTCTCTGATGACCCGCTCAGCGATATCCGGAATAATTTCTCTTGCCACCCTTTCGGCAATCTCCGCAACCCTTCTCGCAACGTCATCACGAGAA
>JBAWYD010000216.1:0-2320 GCA_037143735.1 Deltaproteobacteria bacterium | reverse complement strand
AAAAAGCGGAAGAAAAACCTATGACGTCGAAAACGTCTTTCTACGTTGACGATGCCCCGACGATTTACAAAGGGCTCAACGACCGCCTCGTGCAGCTCATTATGGAAAGAGACACTCTTCTTCTGACGTACACGGAAAATTTTCCCCAGGTAAAGGAACTCAAAAAGCAGATTCATGAGAATATCAGTACCATGAAATCCCAGTTGTCTTCCCGGAAGAAATCCCTGGAGGCAAACATCAAGTCGCTTAGAAGTCAAATAAAGGACATCGATGAGAAGATCATGCAAATTCCCGAAAGGGGTCTGGAGTTGGCCAGACTGGAAAGGGATGTCGGCGTCAACCGGGAAGTGTACACCCTTCTGGAAAAGAAATATCAGGAATCGCTGATCCAGGAGGCGGAAAAGATCGAGGAAGTCAAGATCGTAAAGCCGGCGTTTGAACCGGTCATGCCGATCAATCCACCTAAAACGGCCGCCAACACAACTGTTGGAACGATTATCGGACTGATCCTGGGGATTGTCTTCGCTTTTATGATAGAAACATTCGATACGTCTATCGGGGCTATTGAAGAAGTCGAAGAATTCCTTGGGGTAAAAGTCCTTGGCATCATCCCCTTCGTCAGCATGGATGAGATCAAGACCACACTCCAGGAAAAATTCAAAGGAAATGTCGATGACGATGTTATCCGAAAAACCACCCGCCTCATCTCTCATTTCTTACCGAAATCGACCACCTCAGAAAATTACCGTGCCCTTAGAACCAACTTCAATTTCATCAATCTTGATCACAATATCAAGACCGTCGTTTTTACCAGCTCATCGCCAGAGGAAGGAAAAACGACAAGTTGTGTCAATCTGGCCATCACCATGGCGCAGGGGGGCAACAAAGTGCTCCTTGTCGAAGGAGATCTGAGAAGGCCGGTTATATCGAAGATCTTCGGCATCGAGCAGTCACCTGGACTGACGGATGTGATTCTGGGAAATTATTCGTGGAGAACCGTCGTTCGGAGCATTACAGACCTGATCACGGGCAAGATGAGCATGGACGAGATCATGCAGACGCCCGGCCTGGATAATCTTCATATCATCACGGGCGGGGCTACGGTGCCCAATCCCGCTGAGCTCGTCAGTTCAAAGAATGTGGGTGATTTCCTGAAAGAGGCCCGGGCTGAATATGACATTATCCTGATCGACGCCCCGCCGATCCTGGCTGCGACTGAGGCCGCCATATGGAGCGCTTTGAGTGACGGCGCGATCCTTGTGTATCAGGTGGGCAGAATCGCCAGGGGCGCTCTGAAGCGAGCGAAAGCCCAGCTTGAAAACACGGGTGCGAGAATATTCGGAATCGTTCTCAACGGATTGAAGGCAGAAATCAGCCCCGATTTCGCCTATCACGATAAGTACTATTATTACTACGGCGATAAGAAGCTGAAAAAACCTGCCTTGAAAGATAAGGTCATATCCATTCCAGCGCTCGTTACCGGTTACCTCAAGGAAATCTCCACAAAACTCTCAGACAGAAAAAAACCGGCGCCGGAAGTGGCTGAAAGCGAAACGGCTGAAAAGGAAGTCATTCAGACACCCGTCGTAGAGACGACACAGGAGATTGAGAAAAAGCCAGCCAAAATATCCGGGTTGAAAATCGGTCTGGTTCTCTTCATTGCCTTATCTTTCCTGGGGCTCGGTGTCCTTTATCAGTCCGGCCTTATCGATTTCCATGATTCAAAGGATATAATCACACCGAAGGAGGCGCTAAAACCTGTTCCGGAGAAGATACCGGTTATGGAACCTCAATCTAAAGATCCTTCAGAGGCATTGACACCGTCAGCACCGGTTGTCGCCCCTGTCCCCAAGGAAAACAGTAAACCCCCATCAGTAGATTGGGGAACGATTTTTTCAGCATCGTCAAAGACCAACATCCGCAAGGAACGTTCCATAGATTCAAAAATTACAGGAACGCTGGAGCCGGGTCAGAAGATGAAGGTCGACTTCCTGAAAGATGACTGGTATGCCGTGTTTAACATTAAGGAAACACAACGAGATGAAGCGAAAGCCATGGGTTATGCCTATGCCCCGCGATTAGCTGATTCTTCTTCAAAAGCATTCTATGCCATACAGATTATGGCCGTTCAAGATCTTAAGGAAGCCCGTAGAATCATCGAAGCCGTTAAAAAAGAGGGCATGGACGCCCATTCGAGCAGCATCGATATTCCAGGAAAGGGAACCTGGCACAGGATTTACATCGGCAAATTCAACACCAAAGAACAGGCAACGGAATTCATGAACGGGAAAAACATCAAACAGCAATATCCGGACAGTAT
>JBAWYD010000215.1:0-2323 GCA_037143735.1 Deltaproteobacteria bacterium | reverse complement strand
GCCCTCATCGGTGCGGTCATGGCCGTCAGCGCCGTCCATGGGAGAAGTTCGCTTCCCGAAGGGGAAGGGAAGGAAGCTCTTTTAAAAGGCAAAGAGCAACTGTACGGCAAACCGGGGCTTTATCGGCTGTTCAATCAAATTCCGAATCGACTGAAGGAAAAATACGGCAATACTGCGTGCCGGGATTTAACGTCCAAATGGCACACAAGCTGGCTCTGCCGAGATCATGCGCTTTATTGCCGGGAAATCATTACGGATGCGGCGGGAATCGCAGCTGATTTAATCCTGTCGGATAAAAACGAACTGGCATCAAAACCGTTCGGCGACAATGTGGAAAATTTAAAAGATTGATGTTCCAAATCATGACGGAGAGACATCATGTTAAGAATTGAAGATTTGCAGGTAAAAATCGGGGATCGGGAAGTCCTGAAACACATCGATCTTGAAATCAGGGAGGGAGAAACCCATATCCTCTTCGGTCCGAACGGCTCCGGCAAAACAACATTGCTCATGACCATTATGGGGTACCCTCAATATACCGTTACGGCAGGCAAAATTTTCTTCAAGGGAGAAGACATCACCCATATGCCCATTTATGAACGGGCCAGGCTGGGTATCGGCATGTCCTTCCAGCGCCCGCCGACCATTCATGGTTTAAAGACGAAACAGATGGTCCGGATATGTGCAAAAAAAGAAGTGGATGTTGAGGATCTGGCGGCGAAGGTCAATTTTGAGGAATTTCTGGAGCGCGACATTAATGCCGGTTTTTCCGGAGGAGAAATCAAACGTTCGGAGTTGCTGCAATTGATGGCCCAGGATGCGGATCTTCTCCTTTTTGATGAACCGGAATCGGGCGTCGATCTGGAAAACATTTCTCTCATAGGACAGTCCATCAGCAGCCTCCTTCAGAGGGATTTCCATGTGGAACAGGACAGGACTCAAAAGCAGATGCGTCAGGCGCGGACCCGGATGGGGCTCATCATCACCCACACGGGGTTCATTCTGGATTACGTAACGGCCGACAAGGGGCAGGTTCTTTATGAAGGCGTTTTGAGCTGCAGAAGCAACCCGCAGGAAATCTTCAGGTGTATAAAAAGAGTGGGATATCAGGAGTGTGTGCGATGCACGATTTAAACGACAAAGCTGACAGGGCAAAGGACAAAAAGGCCATGCTGGGGCCGGATATCGATCTGGGGACCTTTACGGATGAACCCGTGGCCCACCCCTATATGGAAGATCTGAGCAAGCTTGCGGAGGAAGACAAACAGAAGATCCTCCAGGCGGGAGTTGACACCAGCGGGATAGGGAGGTCGGGCACGTATCTGCAGATGGATACGGCGGTTCTTCATGCCCATTCAAAGCATGAAGGCCTCGATGTTATTCCCATCAAGCAGGCCCTGAAAGAATGCGAATGGATCAAAGACTATTACTGGAAGCTGGTCTCCGTCGATGCGGACAAATACACGGCCCGGGCCCAGCTAAATCTGCATGACGGTTACGTCATCCGGGCCCATCCGGGGAGCAAGGTCATTTATCCGGTCCAGGCCTGTCTGTATATTGACAAGGAGAATCTAAGCCAGTACGTCCACAACCTGATCATTGCCGAAGAAGGTTCGGAGCTTCACATCATCACGGGTTGTGCAACAGCCCCTCATATGAAAAGGGGACTCCATGTCGGCATATCGGAATTTTTCGTCAAGAAAAACGCCAAACTCAGCTTCACCATGATCCACAACTGGGCGGAGGACATGATGGTGAGACCCCGTTCCGTGGGCATCGTTGAAGAGGGAGGGCTCTTCCTGAATAATTATATCTGTATGAAGCCGGTTAAATCCCTTCAGATGTATCCAACCACCCATCTTATAGGGAAAGGCGCGGTGTCCCGATTCTACAGCCTTCTTGTGGGAAGCGCGGGTTCCGAGCTGGACGTGGGCGGCCGGATTTTTCTGAAGGAGGAAAATACGCGGGCGGAGATCATCGCCCGGGCCATCAGCAACGGTGGACGAATTATTTCCCGGGGCGATCTGATCGGTGAGAAGCCGGGGGTAAAGGCCCATCTGGAATGCCGGGGCCTTCTTCTCAAAGGGGGTCTCATTCATGCCATTCCGGAACTGCAGGGCAAGGTGGAAGGGGTGGAGATGTCTCACGAAGCGGCCGTAGGGAAGATCGCTCAGGAAGAAATCCTCTATCTAATGGCACGGGGTCTGACGGAGGATGAAGCCACGGCCACCATCGTCCGGGGATTCCTCAGCGTCGATATTCCCGGTCTGCCTCCGCAGTTAAAGGCGGAGATTGACCGTGCCGTCGATATGAGTGAGAAGGA
>JBAWYD010000214.1:0-2326 GCA_037143735.1 Deltaproteobacteria bacterium | reverse complement strand
CGGAGAGATACCGAAGTGGTCGTAACGGGATCGACTCGAAATCGATTTGGGGGCCAAAAGCTCCCACGGGGGTTCGAATCCCCCTCTCTCCGCCAGCAAACAGGGAACAGGGTATAGGGGACCATAAAATAGGAGAGATGCCCGAGCGGCTGAAGGGGCACGACTGGAAATCGTGTGTATGCCCACAAAGGTGTACCGGGGGTTCGAATCCCCCTCTCTCCGCCAGCAAACAGGGAACAGCGGTCAGGGGACAGGGAGTAAGGATCAGGGATTTTTTTCTGACCGCTATCCCCATGTTCCCTGACACCTGATAATACTGATAGCCGGGTCCCGTGCAACGGAGGGTTGTGAACCCCGTGAGGTCCGGAAGGAAGCAGCGGTAGCAATGACCGACGTGTGCTGCGGGGGAACCTGGCTATCTTTTTTTCTATAAACGCATTCAAAAAATGCAGCAGGGCTTTCTGTCGACTCTGCAAAGCCGTTAACGCTTTTTTTAGGAATCATCATGGAATATCTTGTTCTGGCCAGAAAATGGAGGCCCAAAACCTTTGAAGACGTGGTAGGTCAGGACCATGTGGTGAAGACGCTGAAGAATGCAATTGTTCATGATCGGATCGCCCATGCATTCATCTTCAGCGGTCCGCGGGGTGTGGGGAAAACATCCGTAGCCAGGATTTTCGCCAAGGCACTGAACTGTGAAAAGGGGCCTGCGCAGACGCCGTGCAATACATGCGTCAATTGCAGTGAGATTACAGACGGGATATCCATGGATGTCAGGGAGGTCGACGGGGCATCCAACAGAGGGATCGATGAGATCAGAGAACTCAGGGAAAACGTGAAATTTTCCCCCATATCTTCTCGCTACAAGCTGTACATTATTGACGAAGTGCACATGCTGACGCGAGAAGCCTTCAACGCCCTCCTGAAAACACTGGAAGAACCGCCACCCCATGTCATCTTTGTCTTTGCGACGACGGAAATTCAAAAAATACCGGCGACCATCCTCTCCCGATGTCAGTGTTTTGAATTCAGAAGGGTATCCATTAAGCAGATCAGGGATAACTTGAAATACATCGCCGGCAAAGAGGATGTCCGTATCAGTGATGGCGCCCTGACCTGGATTGCCGAGGCGGGTGATGGAAGCCTCAGAGACGCCCAGAGTGTCTTTGATCAGGTCATCTCCTATGCAGGCGTTGAAATACATGATCGCGATGTGGAGGAACTGTTGAGTCTCGCGGACAGACGTTTCCTTTTCAGGATTTCGGAAGGCGTTTTTGAGCGTAACGCCGGCCTCTGTCTGAAAATCATCGAAGAAGGGTATTACGCCGGGCTGGACATGAAGTACTTCTATCAGATGCTGATCCGTCATTTCAGGAACCTGCTTCTCATCAAAATAGCAGGTCGGGATCGGGAACTCCTGGATTTGGGAGACGACGAGATTTCCATACTGAAAGGACAGACGGATGGCGTCTCAAGGGAGACGTTGCAGCGTCTCCTGGACATCATCATGGCGGAAGAAGAGAATATGAGAAAAAGCCAGAACCCGAGGATTAATCTTGAGTCAGTCGTTGTCCGGCTGGCCTATCTCGAACCGGTGATTCCGATTGACCATATTCTGGCGAAGATGGAAGGTCTTGAAAAAAGACTTGCCTCGGGAGAACCGATTCGTTACGGGAGCACATATGGTGTAAAAGAGCCTTGTGAAGAGGTATCACCAAGGAAGAATGCCCCCCTGTCGGAAGGGCTTCATGCTCTCACCCAGGCGGGGATGATTGACTTGGCACACGGTGGTTACGAATCTGAGGGAGATACAGGCGCCGGGACCCTTTGGGAAAACTACAAAGCCTATGTGAAAGGGCAAAGTTCACCGCTGTGGTCAAAAATTGAGCCGGGTAAGTTTCTCGGTTACGAAAACAACTGCCTCAGGATAGGCTTCAGCAAAGACTATATCTTTCTTGATGACATCAATGAGAAATCTCAAAAGGATCGTCTCATGGAAATATCTCAAGCTTTTTTCGGGGATGATATAACGATCAAAATCGAATCTCTGGAAACAGGCGTGATAAACGGTCACAATCACGTAAAAAATGGTGCCACAAACAATAACCGGGGCAATGAGTCCAAAAGAGATGCCCTCAACCATCCGCTTCTGCAGAAGGTTCTGGATGTTTTTGATGGCGCCGTCGTCCAGGAAGTCATTGCAAGAGTCAATCATCGGTGACATGTTTTTATCACATTTTTTTATTACTTACGCTTTAGGAGGTTAATCCGTTGACACAAAATTTTGGAAATATCATGAAGCAGGCGAAGAAGATTCAGGAAAAAA
>JBAWYD010000213.1:0-2330 GCA_037143735.1 Deltaproteobacteria bacterium | reverse complement strand
AGATACTGTTTACCATTTGAAATCTTGTATGTCCGTGAAAATACCCCAATGCTACCTTTCAGGAAGTTGTGGATAGGCAACGTCTTTTTTCTGCCCTCTCGTCACGCAAAATAAATTGACACTGTTTCAATGGAAGATATAATCATGATCAAACGATTAAGGAATCGACGATCTGTACAAATATGCGGAACGGCTGAAGGCCACAGTCGCCCGGTGCACAATACAGATTATCGGCAGGTCAGTGAAATTAATGGTATTATGTCTCCCAAACTACCAAACCTTCACATAGATGTCCACCTATATCATATTTTCTGAGGGAATAACATCAATGACTCCGGATTGAAATCAAGCATTTTCTTGAAAGGTGAGACCATTTATGCCAACCGGACTATTCTTGATACCTATGGCTATGACATCATTGATGAACTGAAAGCAACCCCTGCAATGAAACGCTATACCCCGGAAAGCCATGCTGACTTCCTGATCAGAAGAGAGAAAAGACAGCAAGGGGTTGATACCTGGTCCGAATACGACATAAGTATCGTAAGAAAAGATGGTGAAGTCCGTCATCTCCATGTCTTCCGCAAAGATATATTATGGGGTGGTGAGAAGCAGTTTCAGGTATTATACAATGACATCGGGAAGCTATCTATACCCGTTGAGGACTCGTAAGTGTTCTCAATCACCCAATTAAGACCCCGGTACAGATCACAGGATACCATCTCCAAGCAAAGAGAACGGATCGGGGAGGGGTATGTGATGAAAAACGCGACGGTAATCTCCACATCATATCACCCGGCAACCATGAAAAACCCCGTTGCCGGAAGGAGGAAGCAGTTTCCCGGGAACGCCTCGGACGAATCGGCGTGAAGAACGATCTGGTGAAAGGGGACACCCAGTCGGGCGGCGAAGTACCTTCCGTGGGCGCTGATCTTTTCGTCGCTGAGCTTCGCCTCGATGAGGCAAACCGGCTCGCCGTTCTTTACCAAGAGAAAGTCCACTTCCCGTTTTTCCCGGTCCCGGACGTAGCGGATTTCGAAATCACCGCGGCCGGTTTCCGTAAACCTCGCCGCCATTCTCGTCAACTTCAGGGCAAGGTCGTCTTGCCGACCTGACGGGGACCCGTCAGAAAGATCATTTTCCCCGAGATGAGTTCGGGATCAAAAAGATATGAACTCAGCAGCCTTTTCATGTCGACAATTTTTCATATAGGTGTAATATTGTCGATGCGTGCCGAATATCCGGATCCACCGCTACCTTTGCGAAATATATCGAACACTTGCAAATCACGAGATTGCTTCACTTCGTTCGCAATGACTTTTTTTGACTTTTTACGACCTTGTCAATGTTGACTTGTTGAATTCGGAAAACAGCGTCTTTTTCAAGAGAAGACGGGTTCAACAGGAAAAGTACCTGAAGGAAGAGATATAATTGTCATTTGATGGTGGATGAAGTATAAGAAATCTCATATGAAACAAATGATGAGTCTTGCGGGGAGCTTTCTCTATTTTTTGATGGGCTGGCGGTTTGAGCCGATTCCGTCCTATTTTTCCAGCAAGCATGTAATAATCGGTTTCCCCCATACGTCCAACATGGATGCTGTCAGGGCATTCACGGGCTTTCGGATTATGAAGCGAACCGGCCATATCATGGTAAAAAAAGAATGGTTTTTCTGGCCCATGTCTTTTGTTCTTAAAAGCCTCGGAGGTATTCCGGTCAGCCGTGGTTCGTCCCAGGGCGTTGTGGAACAGATGGTTGATGTTTTCAATAAAAGAAAAGAGTTTCTTCTTGCAATCGTGCCTGAGGGAACTCGAAAAAAGACGCCGACCATAAAAACAGGATTCTGGCATATCGCCAAGGCCGCCAATGTTTCTATTATCTGCTGGTATATGGACAACGAAAATAAAACGACCCGATGGCTGGGGGAAATTATTCCGGGTGAAGACAAAATTTCGGACTTGATCCGAATACGGGATATCTATGAGAGAGCCGGATATCGATTCCCTCTGGATGTTACGTCGTCATCTCCAGGAAAGGATGTGGGCAGGTCACCTGTGGCCTGATATTTTCAGATATGGAAGATGATCTCCTTTCACTCAACAGCGAGCTTCAGGAAACCAATAAAAATCTCCAGGCGGCCTATCAATGGATGCGGGATAGCAGGGATCTTTTAAGAAAAAGTCGTTACGAGGAATGCCTTGGTTTCCTCGTTGACTGCGAGGGTAAAAAGGAAAGGGAGAATTTATGAAAAAAATCGGTTGTTTTTGTTTGATACTGAGTTTACTTGTTCTTGCCGGGTGCGTATGCGCCACTCAGAAAAATATAAACGG
>JBAWYD010000212.1:0-2371 GCA_037143735.1 Deltaproteobacteria bacterium | reverse complement strand
TCTCGGTGGCCGATGTGGATTTGATTTACGTCGGCTTGCGGGTCCTGCTCAGCTCGGTGGAAACCATGGAACGCCTGCGAAGCGGCGGAGCAGAATTTGGGGATGCTCATGAACCGAATCGTTGAAACCGACGCGCCCGAGGCCTTTGCGCAGGAGCTGGCCCAGGTGTCGAATATCCTGCCCCGGCGCATTGAGGCCAACCCCGAGAATGTGGACAAAGGATTGGCCAAGCTGGTGCTGACGCTGATTGAATTGCTCCGTAAGCTGATGGAAAAGCAGGCCATGCGCCGCGTGGAAAACGGATCCCTGACCGAGGCGGAAATCGAACGGGTCGGCGAAACCCTGATGAAGCTGGAACAAAAAATGGGGGAGTTGAAAATAGTGTTCGGGCTCAAGGATGAAGACTTGAACCTTCACCTGGGCCCGCTGGGCGATTTGATGTAGGAAGGAATAACCATGCATGCAAAAGATCCCGGTATCCAATGTCCGACATTTCTAAAACAGGAACCGGGTATTAATAAACTTACCGAAAGCATTAATCAGGCCGAGGCTGTTCATGAAAAGGCCGCCTTGGCGCTGGAATTGCAGAAGGAAGTCCATGTCCTGCTGGAATGCACGGATTATAAGAGCGATGGTGTGCAGTGTCGAAAGTGCCACTTCCTGGCCACGGTACGCAAGCGCGTCGCCGACGTGATCATTCTGGCCCGCAAACTGGCCTGAGGGAAAGAAATGTATTTTAAAAACAAGGAAGGCAATCTATGACCAACGAAAAGCTAATGACCCATTCGATCAACGCCACGAACCTGGCCGATATCCTGGAGCGGGTATTGGATAAGGGCATCGTGATCGCCGGCGACATCAAAATCCAGATTGCCGATATTGACCTGCTGACCATCAAAATCCGGCTCCTGATCGCTTCCGTGGACAAGGCGCTGGAGATGGGCATCAACTGGTGGCAGACGGATGCTTATTTGTCCACGAAGGCCAAGGAGGCTGAACTGGAAACCAAGAACACGGACCTGCTGAAGCGCATAGAAAAACTGGAATCCCTGGCCTGACAAAAACATAAATAACCATCGGAGAGGAGAAAGCAAATGAGAAAGACGAAAGAACCGGACCTGAAAATGGCAAGCATACTTATCGTAGATGATGAAAAAGTTTTGCTGGAAACCTTAAAGGATTTTCTGGCCCCAAAGGGTTATCAGGTCACAACCTGCAGTAATGGGAACGATGCTATTCGTGAATGTAAGGATAAAAAACACCAGATAATCATCGTCGATATGCGGATGCCGGGGATGAACGGTGTGGAACTCATTAAAACAATCAAGGATATGGATGATAAAGCGAGGTTTTTGGTAATGACCGGCTATTCTGTTACGCCGGAAGACACTGATTTAATCGAAAGTTTTCATAGACTGCACGGCTATATTTTTAAACCATTTGAGTTAAAGCATCTGGAAGAAAAAATAATAAAAATCCTGAAGTCGATATAAATTCGGCGGGCCGGCAATTTTCGTTATGGCCCGACACCAAATCCTGCAACTTGTGTCGAGCTGCCGCGTCTCCCCTGTTTTGCCGCCGCCGCCGCGAAAAGACAGGTAATTAGAGATGTGCTGGTGGTGCGTTGATCTGGAATGTACGATTGAAAAAGAGGCGATTAATAATGCCTGGATTTTTAAACAGGGAGATAAAGCATGTCGCATAAATTTTCCATCACGATGAGGGAAGATTCGGTTGCAGGTCTGAATCGTATTCGCAAGGAAATTGAAACAGCGGGTGGAATATTTCAGGGCGATGCAAGCAAGGGAACTATTGCCGTCAAGACCCCGTTGGGGAACATAGCGGGAACATACAACATCAGGGGGTGCCTGGCGCAGATTGAGATTACCGACAAGCCTTTTCTGGTTTCCCACTTAATGATTGAATCAAAAATCAAGGCCTATCTGACTTAGGCGAGCATAACCAGGGGCGTGTTGACATTGATTGGGTTGCCCGCCAGATCCTCGCAATAACCACTTGCCACGGCTTTTGCCTCAAAACAATGCTTCGCCATTATTTTGATTTTGTTTGCCCGGAAGACGAGGAGCTATTATTCTAACGGGCATTTCAAATTATTATTATTTGCTCTTTTGCAACAAACGTCCTACCAATACAGGGCCAAATGAAAAATAAGAATATTGATGGCGATGCAGTTCCTAAAGATCCGGTAAAAGCCTTTGAGTGGTATCTGAAGGCGGCGGGACAAGGCGATGCGCATGCCCAGTGCAGTCTCGGGTATTGTTATTACCAGGGCGCCGGCGTGACGAAAGATTTAAAGAAAGCAGCCGACTGGTACCGCAAGGCGGCGGAACAGGGACAGGTTGATGCGCGA
>JBAWYD010000211.1:0-2378 GCA_037143735.1 Deltaproteobacteria bacterium | reverse complement strand
TATGCGGACTAATGGCAATAAGTGATGATAATTGCCTGATGGAGAAATTGATATGGGGAATCCTGGAATAGGAGGATATATGATCTTTAATGCTTTCATAGACATTATTGCTGTAGTTGTCGCGTTGGTGTTTGTACAGCTTGCGCTCACCGGTATCAACATTTTACAAAAGGGCGGTTCCTATAAAGGTCGGAGCATGGAACAGATACTCGGCGTCGCCCCCGGAAAGGCTACCGCAAAAGATATTGAGAAGCTGAACAAGGCAGCCCTTTTCCAGCTTTATTATGCCGCTCCGGCCCCTAACCATGAAGAGGTGAAGGGAGAATACAGCGGTAAAACATTAACGGTGGGCGTATTGGCCCTGTCTGTTGATGTCTACACGCATCACTTCTTCGGTCCCGGCCGCTGGCTGGGCAAGGCTTTCTTTCCCTTTGAAAAGGACAAGGGCTGGGGATATAACATCTTCTCTGGCAAGGGCAAAGATAGAAAAGAGGTACTATACCGCGTAAGAAAGATGAATACATATATCGGCAAATCGCTCATTGATGGCAAGGATTCGTTCCATCTTGACTACAGGCCCCATAATTCAGGAACTGTACATTCCATGCATGACGAGCTTCGCAAGATCAATGACAATATCTTTCTGGGTATGGGCTATATGGCGCTGGGCGGCGGATCAATCAATCCCGCGCCCTTCCTGATTATCGGACCAGCGGCAAAATGGGTTGGTGCTGACAAGGAATAAGCAAAAAAAGACCATAAAGGAGAAGGTCTATGGAATTCGATTTTTGTGTCATCGGCAGCGGTTTCGGAGGAAGTGTATCAGCATTGCGACTTGCGGAAAAGGGATATAAAGTCGTCGTGTTGGAGAAAGGCAAATGGGTGACGCCTCTGGATATGGAGGATGCGGCAAAAAGCCTGAACAAATTGATATGGAATCCCGCACTGGGCATGAAAGGATTTTTTACCTATGAATTCTTCCGACATGTCGCTATCGTCGGCGGCGTTGGAGTCGGCGGCGGAAGTCTTGTCTATGCCGCAACCACGTTAAGGCCGAAGGAAGCCTTTTATAAAGATTCGGCCTGGTGCAATCTCGGTATAGACTGGGAAAAAGAATTGAAACCCCATTACGATACGGCTTCAAAAATGCTGGGTATAGTTCGCAACCCTGTACTGGATGTCATGGACGGCTATCTGAAAGAAGTAGCACAGAAAATGGGGGCGGGCGATACATTTGGCCCTACGGATACCGGCATTTACTTTGGAAAACCGGAAGTGCTTGCTGATGATCCCTTCTTCGACGGAAAGGGGCCTTCCCGATCCGGCTGCTATCTCTGCGGCGAATGCCTTACAGGATGTAAGCACGGCTCAAAAAACACTTTGGATAAAAATTATCTTTACCTTGCCCAAAAATACGGGGCAATAATCCTGCCGTACCGGGAAGTCACAAACATCATCCCGCAGCAAAATGGCACATATGTCCTGAAGGTAAAGGACAACTCCGGTCGCTTTAAGAAAGCCTCCGACATTACGGCGAAAAAAGTGATCATAGCCGCCGGTGTTCTGGGTACACTGGAATTGCTCTTCAGATGCAAACAGGTTACAAAAACTCTGCCCGGTATATCGCGGCAGCTCGGCGTGGTAGTTCGGACAAATAGCGAATCCGTTGTGGCTGCTCTGCCCGGGCAGGAAGATCTGGATCTTTCTCACGGCACGGCCATATCATCGGACTTTTATCCTGACAAGTTCACCCACATCACACAAAACCGCTTTCCCGAGGGTTATGGTTTTATGAAATATTCCAGCGTTCCACTTGTAGATGATGACCATCCGGTAAGGAGATCCCTGAGAACTATTGGCAAAATGATCATGGACCCCCTTGGCGTTTATCGGTCTATTTTTGCCAAAAACTGGTACAAGCGAATCATTGTCATGACCGTTATGCAGAACCATGACAACCAGCTTTCCTTTAAGTATGGCCCCAGTGCCGTGTTTGCTTTCTTAAGGCGTCGTTTAAAGTCAAAAAGCGTTCCGGGAAAAGAAGCACCGGTGAATATTCCGGTGGCCAACAAGGCATGCGCCATTATGGCGGATGTTGCCAAAGGGATGCCCTTCAATGTCAGCAACGAAAACCTGATGAATATGTCAACAACCGCCCATATACTCGGAGGCTGCCACATGGGTTCTTCTCCCGAAAATGGGGTTATCGATACATCACACCGGGTTTTAGGATACGATGGCATCTACGTGATTGACGGCTCGGCAGTTTCGGCTAACGTCGGCGTCAATCCCGCTCTCACAATCACAGCTCTTGCGGAACGGGCGATGAGTCTTATTCCGGATAAGAAATCAGCTCCGGATGGTTTTTTAAGAAGCAT
>JBAWYD010000210.1:0-2384 GCA_037143735.1 Deltaproteobacteria bacterium | reverse complement strand
AGGACTTGGATCACGGCGGGGATGAAGATCGTTTTTTCTGCTTTGGCAAGGTAAAGGGCGGCGTCATGACGGTCCGCTTTACCTATAGAGAAGGCATAATCCGGATCATTGGAGCAGGTTACTGGAGAAAGGGGAAGAAGATTTATGACAAAGAAAATCACATACACGGATGAACCCATGAAAACAGGAAAGATAGTGAAAGACTTCCTGCCGGGACCGGAAGGCTTATCATTCCGAAAGGAACGGGTCTTGACATTACGCCTCGATGAACCAACCCTTGCTGAACTGAAAGAAGTTGCGGATAATAAAGGCCTTGGCGTGTCCACACTCGTCAGAATGTGGGTGAGGGAGAGACTTGCCGGTAACGCCACAATGTAGAATTATAAGGGGAAGGCCTTTATTTGCCGATCCAGCGGACCCAGGGCAAATCCTTTTGCACACTATTAAACAATCTTTCGTCTGCCGTGATCAAATCGATACCTTCCTGATCAGCCAGGGCCAGATAGCTGGAATCATATACGGAACGCCCATAAAGCCGACCATATTGGAGCACTTTGTCCGCCAAAAAAGACAAATCATAAAATTGGATCCCCAGCATCATGAAGCCCTTGAAGGATAAAGAAATAGTATCCTGGTCGAGTCGGGCACGCCGACCGGCAATCACCAACCCATTCATCAGTTCGTACGTAAGCAGGGACGGCGCCAGTATTTCCAATTCCCCGGCAGTGCGTTGTTGCAGTAAAGCCAGCGCCTGTGCGCCGTGCTCCTCATCGAGAAGGTACCATTTAAGAATCACGCTGGCATCGAGCACCGCCCTTTTCATGGCTTTTCTTCCAGTTGAGTCCTGGATTCCCGATAGACGTCATCGGCTTTGACACCGCTCTTTAAAAAAATCTCCCTGGCTTCCATGATGTTTTGATAACCCTCCATTCGGGCATTGCGCTCATATTCATGGTAGGGGACGATGACAGCCACCGGTTTTCCTCGGCGTGTGACAATGAAATTCGTTCTTTTTTCCTCGGTATCGTGAATAAGCCGACTGAAACCTTTCTTGCCCTCGGCAATGCTAACGATTGTACTGTTCATTGGGTCCTCCATTATAGTCATCTGCGATGGCTACTTATAGGAGCTATGATTGAAGATGTCAAGGGATAAAAATAGGGAAAGCCATCGAAACCCAAAACTTATAACTTAAAATCATTTTTTTCTCGGATCGTTTCTTCCCAACCCGTCTTTAAATCATACTGGGGAACAAAACCCAATTCTTTTTGAATGAGGCTGCCGTCAACGGCGATATCTTCGGTATATTTGTCAGAAAAAGGGGACAGATCTATTTTTTTCTGCTGGCAAAAAATAGATCTGTCCCCTTTTTCAACCTTGACCCCCAAATCATATTTTCAAGTCTCTGAGGCGGCAGATCATTACGTTCTGGATTTTTTTACCGAAAAAAGGTCCAAAATGAAGTACATCACCTGTCACAAGTAAATCGGCGCGGGCCATTATGGCCGCCATGAGAACCGGACGATCCTTTTCCGGCAGAGGGATGGGGCAGGCGATGGACGGATCGGCCTCCGGGACTATTTTCACGTGTAAGAGGCAGTTTTTCAAAGCAATCCCCTGGTGCGCCGTGGAAAGATTTCGCCTGGCCTCCTCCACAACGTAATGGGAAGCCAGCAACTCATAACGCCCCTGTGCCGCGTCATCCCAAATCCTCTTGAGGGCAGGGCTTCCATAGGCCGCGGAAAAGAGGATGTTGGCATCCAAAAAGATTCTCAACTTTCCGGGCTGAGTCGTCATGGCTTGACCGACGCCGCCTCGTCGGCAAAAGTCTCGGGATCGAGCCCCATCTTACGGACTTCCGCGACTGCCCATGCGTAGTCCTCCTTCGTTAACGAATTTGCCAGCAGAAACCGCGCCTTGTCTTCCGGAGAATATATTTCTACAGGAAGAGTTATCACCGGACGTAACAAGATACCGTCCTGCTTGCTTTCAATGGAGATCAAAGCCCCTTCTTCCAGACCATAGGTTTGCCGAATACCGGCAGGAATGACCAGCGTGCCCCTTTTCCCAATTTTGATCGTTGCCGATTCCATAAAATCATGCCCCCGTATCTGTTTGTCTGCCAATCATACTATCAGATACTCAGAATATCTACAATAAAAATAAATAGGGGCTCTGTGAGCTGTTGAAAAACCCTGCTTCCCGGCGCCACAATCGCCAGGGCCGTTGCCGCCATAATCTTCATTCTCGCATCTCTTTGACCGTATCTTCCCAGCCCGTCTTTAAATCATACTGGGGAACAAAACCCAATTCTTTTTGAATGAGGCTGCCGTCAACGGCGATATCTTCGGTATATTTATCAATCATCGCCTTGGTAACCGGGG
>JBAWYD010000209.1:0-2399 GCA_037143735.1 Deltaproteobacteria bacterium | reverse complement strand
AGTTTAACCGCTTTTTAAGCTATTACCGAAATGCTCCCGACATCAACGTTGACTTAAAAAAAAGAGAAGGCAGCTCAAGTGACGCCGCACGTCAGGCAACACCTCATAGTGCTGCATTTAAAAAAGTAAAATTCAAAAAACGCCGGGTACAGATCGAGCATGCCGACAGAAGAAACCATAAGGAAAAGAGAAAGAAAGGGTATTCAAAATCCGGAGATTACTTTTCCTCGAATAAGAAAAGAGGGCATTTGGGGCGATAATTTTAATCAGTTCCCTCATGTCGAAATCATGTGATAGAAAAACCGTTTATCCTATTACCATCAAGGGAAAGGATATGGAAATGTGAGGCAATAGGCCTGTGTCATTGCGATTGATCATTAGAAAAGATTCCCGGAGTCTGATCATTTGGGCTTTGCTGTGTGGCGGGCTTTATCTTACAAGTTTATACAGCTATGTTCTGTTTCATGTCGTCGCAGAAAGTTTTTCAATCGTCATTGCCTGCTCCCTCTTCATGATTGCCTGGAACACCCGTCGCCTGGCGAACAACCATTATGTGCTGTTTCTCAGTATCGCCTTTCTGTTTGCAGGTCTCATCGATTTTGTTCACACCCTGGCCTACAAGGGCATGGGGATTTTTCGGGGATTCGACGCAAACCTGCCCACGCAACTCTGGATCATCGCCCGTTACCTTCAGAGCCTGTCTCTCCTTGCGGCGCCATGGTTCATCGATAGGAAGCCGAACGTCGGCGCCATTTTTGGTTTTTATCTTTCCGCAACTCTCCTGCTGCTGGCGGCCGTCTTTTCCGGCACGCTGTTTCCCGATTGCTTTATCGAAGGCCAGGGGCTGACCCCTTTCAAAATTGTCAGCGAATACGTCATTTGCTTGATCCTGTTACTTTCTTTGGTCTTGTTGTTGCGCCACCGCGGGAAGTTCGATCCAAGAATCCTGCAATTGATGATTTGGTCGACCATCTTCACGATCGTCTCGGAGCTGGCCTTTACCTTTTACATCAGCGTCTATGGCTTATCGAACCTGATCGGTCATTACTTCAAAATTCTTTCGTTTTATCTCGTTTATAAAGCGATCATCGTGACCGGTCTTGAAAAACCTTACAGCCTCATTTTCTACGATTTACAGAAGAATCGTGAAGAGTTGCAGATCATCATCGATTCTTCTCCCATTATGATTTTTTACAAAGACCGCGAAAACAAATTCATTCGCGTCAACAAGGCGCTTGCCGAGGCCACTGGCCTGACAAGTGAAGAAATGGAGGGAAAAACCGTCTTTGAAATTTATCCCAATCAGGCGGCTGAATACTGGGAAGACGACAGGGATGTTATCGCATCGGGTGAGCCCAAGACGGGTATCCTCGAACCCATAGAGACCGTCATCGGCACAAGGTGGGTTCAAACCGACAAGATACCCTACAGGGATAAAGACGGACGGATTATCGGCATCGTTGGCTTTTCAGTCGACATCACCGAGCGCAAACGGGTGGAGGAGGCGTTGAGGGAAAGTGAAAAAAGATACCGGGAACTCAGTATCATCGATGGCCTCACCCAGCTTTACAATTCCCGGTATTTTTATCATCAGCTTAAAATCGAGCTCGATCGGGCGGACCGCTATGGACAACCTTTGACCCTGCTGCTTCTCGATCTCGACGATTTCAAACGGTTCAACGACGCTTACGGCCATATTGAAGGAGACCAGGTCTTGATGCGACTCGGCCAGGTGGTGAAACGATGTCTGCGCCAGACCGACTCCGCCTATCGTTACGGCGGCGAGGAATTCACCATTCTCCTGCCTATGACTACAGGCAGAGACTGTGTCGTGACGGCGGAAAGAATCCGGACGGAATTCAAGAAAGAAAATTTTTCGCCTGAGTCGGGTCAGGACGTCCAGGTGACGGTGAGCATCGGGCTTGCGCAATACAAGGCAAAAGAAGACATGAAGGCCTTCGTGCACCGGGTCGACCAGTTCATGTATCAGGCGAAGAAGAACGGAAAAGACAGGGTTTGTTCTGAGCCGTAGCCTCAAGAACATTTCAAATGGATGAACCTTAATTGTTATCCAGTAATTACCTCGTAAAACTGAGGGGTTGGATGGCCGTCAAGTAATGCGCCAACCCGTTTGCCCGCTTCATCATGGACAGGGCTTGTATGCATAGCCATAAAAGTCTTGTCACTTTCATGTTCCACAACAGCGGCATAGTTACCTCCCTTTATGGGTTTCAAAAGCCGCCTGCTGATAAAACCTTTGTGCTTTGCAAATTCCTTGTTTGACCAAGCAAACCAATCCCTGAATTCGGCATCCTTTCCCGCCTTCACTGGCGGAAAGTTAATAATAACCACAAACATGGCAGAACCCTCCTTTTTTTCAGACACGTTGATATGTTAAT
>JBAWYD010000208.1:0-2412 GCA_037143735.1 Deltaproteobacteria bacterium | reverse complement strand
TGATGCGGAACTGGCTTCTTCGTTTTGTGCGGGGCGCCGTCGAGGCATTCTCCAGTTTAATTCCGGGATCGTAATATATATGTCCTGCCGATATCGCCTTGAGGTAAAGAAGGAAATCAGTCCCCATTCCCAATCGTACAAGATTTCCATAACGGTATCTGAGGTCGGGAATTTTATTGCTAATGCTTGGAATGTAGACAGCCTGTGCATGCTTGCGATTCCAGTGCCGCATTATTTCGGTATAGCGCCAGATGGCCGCCTCTTCACCATTGAGATTCATAAGTGCAATTCCGCCCGTGGCGTCACGAATTTTACCGGCATCCCTGTCATAACCAAGCAAGATTATGGACAGACCCGTCCGCTCGTGATAACTGTCGATTCGATGTATGCCGCCAAAATTCAGCCTGTCTTCCCGTCCTGCCTGCCCTGTCATATCAGGATAGCCATATTTCCGGATGAACGCCTCAACGCCGGCCGCTTTATAATAACCGCCAGTCGGTTCAGTGATTATGATTTGAACATATTTTGATTATGCCATATCAGAAATTCTGGCAATGGATGAAATTTTTCAGGCATTTTGATCCTTTGGCCGTTGATTGCGACAAGCGTAGATTGAGCAAAATGATCGTCGATTAATTTGGTAATTTCTTTTGAGACAGAAACAGTATAATCAGGCAGAATTGTAATCAACCCCCTGTCAAACGCCTTATCATGTAACACTGACAGGCATAGGCCATTGTGCGGATTAAGTCGATTTCCGCTGTCCTTGTTCCAAGGTACAATATGGCTCGCAATAAGCAGTCTTGGTTCAGAAAGTCCACTTATACAACATACACCGGCATAGCTGCTTAAAATCATGCGTCGGAAAATTGATTGCTTCGTTCTGATTTCAACTTCAGCTATACGAGTCGTGACACCAGAAATAGCAAGCGGCTCTTCAATATCCTCATAAGATAGAATTTTATAATCAGGAAGATCCTTTGTTGCTTTTAGCAACTCATTATCCCAATCAGTTTGGAACGCTTCCCAAACCATTTTATCCGTTGCAGACGCATTTCCAAGACCTTTCCTGCCAGAAGCTATGATTTCTGGATCAAGACTTGCGAAATTCACCAACTTCATGGCAACAGCAGAAGGCGTTCTGCCTATTTTATCTGCCAATCTGATAATATCGGGATTTCTGGAGTGCATTTTTCCAAAGGGAATTTGACAATACAGCGCAAGTGCAAGTTTCAGTTCTTTAACAGTCCATTTTTTCATCACATTCCTCCAACAAATAAATGTAATCACAACTTGGACAAGTATGCAGTTGTGAACCGTTTTTGTAGCTAATCCACTTTGTTCGCACGCCGCATTTTCTGCAAGTTTCAGGCTGGTCTGTCATCAAAAAGATATCCAAATTATCGCTGCTTTTTTTCGCAGCTTTCAATATATGCGGATTCATCGTTCTCGCAATTTCTCTAATAACCGGCACTACGGATGCATTACCGAATTGTTTGTAAGCTTGTGTATCTGAAACCGGGATTTTAAAGTCATCCGGAAATCCCATCAGGCGAGCGCACTCGCGGGGAGTCAAACGCCGGGGGGTCATTCCTGTTCCACGATCGACAAGTACTTCACTGCCATCCTTGAAATATCGTGGCGTCATCGGCCGGGCTGTATCATTTTCTCCCGTCAACCCGAAACCGAACCCATGACCGGCAGCCTTGTGCTTTGCTGCATAGTTCTGCAGATAGCGCCACAGGTGGTCGGACAGGATGTACTTGCTGTCAACCTCGCCGACAGGCTGAAGGATGTCTTTCAGGGTCAGGGCTTTCGGGTCTGGCAGGATGAGATCATCCCAGGTAAAGCCGGTATCGCCATCGAAGCCGACAATAAAAATTCGTTCCCGGTGTTGAGGCACAAACCCCTTTGCATCTATCACCTTGTAATAAACCTTGTATTTCAGCTTGTTCACCAAGGTATCCATGATGACGCGGAAAGTGTTCCCTTTGTCATGCCGTTCGAGGTTCTTGACATTTTCCAGCAGGAAGGCGGGCGGACGCAATTCAGCAAGGATAGCGGCAATATGGAAAAACAGGTTGCCCTGCTCCTTGCATGCGAAACCGTGCGGACGGCCCAAGGCATTCTTTTTGCTGACGCCGGCGATGGAAAAAGGCTGACAGGGAAAACCGGCCAGCAAGACATCGGGGGAGACCGGAATATGTTTCCTGATATCTCCAATAATATCGTTAATATCTCCAGCCAGTTCATGATCATCGTTGAAGTTGGCCCTGTATGTTTTTTGTGCATATGTATCCCATTCACAGGTAAAAATGCATTGCCCGCCGATATCTTCAAACCCCAACCGGAGGCCGCCTATTCCTGCAAACAGGTCAATGAAAGTAAAATCAGCCTTTTTCGGAGATGCTT
>JBAWYD010000207.1:0-2421 GCA_037143735.1 Deltaproteobacteria bacterium | reverse complement strand
TGCCCGATGACAGGGCATTTCGCCTCGCAGATGCCGCAGCCAATGCACAGTTCGAGATCCACCCTGGGTTGTTTCAACACCAGTTCCTTCCCATCCCTGTTTCTGACAATGACTTTCTCAAACCAGATGGCTTTTTTAGGCGTGGGACAGACTTCCTCGCAGACAATACAGGAGGTCGCATGTGCATAGGGGAGGCATCTTCCCTTATCGATCATGGCAAGACCGATCCTGATTTTTGCCTTCTCTTCCATGTCCAGCTTCCTGATGGCCCCGGTGGGGCAGACCTGCCCGCACAGGGTGCACCGGAATTCACAATAGCCAATCCGGGGAACAAGCACGGGAGACCATATTCCTTCAAGACCCGCTTCCAGCAGCGTCGGCTGGAGGCCGTTGGTAATGCATACCTTCATGCACTCACCACATTTAACGCAACGCGAAAGAAACGCCTTTTCATCGAGAGATCCCGGCGGCCTGATCAGCTTGGGATCTCCGTAAGAGGTTTTCGTAATCGGTGAAATCCTCAGCAACGGAACGGCTATGACCCCCGCCAGAATTGAACCGATGACCCTTCTCTTGCCCAGGTCCATGGACGCCTTCGATGATTCCCCCGCGAAACCGAAACGGACGGCGTTTTTCGGACACACGTCGTCACAGTTCATACAGAGGACGCACTCCGTATTTTTCCAGCCTTTTTTTTCATCAGGAACCGCATTTCCCTGACATACCGCTCCGCACGCCCCGCAGGAGTCGCAGCCTTCACTGATGGTTCTTTTGAGAACGGCATATCTGGACAGAAGTCCCAGGAGGGCGCCCAAAGGGCACAGATACTTGCACCAGAACCTTCTTTCCACAAGATTCAAACCCAGTATAAGGAAAAACAGGAGGCCCACAAAAATGCTCTGAAGAAAAAAAGGCTGCTGGAATGGAAGAATAACTTTTTTCAAAAAACTGTAAATGGCCTCGGTGACATTGACAAAAACCGGCACATTCAAACCGTAGAAGGCATCGAATGTGGCGCCGGCTGTATAGCTGATGAGGGGATAAACACTCAGGGAGAAAGATCGGATCAGCAAAGATAACGGATCGATAACTCCTACAAGTTGCAGGGAAAAAAGAGAGGATACGAGAAGAAAGATGAGGACATAATACTTCAGGCGATGCCAGTTCCTGGGGGCGGCACGGAAACGCCATCTTTTCAGGGAACCCGCCAGGTTATTCAGGGCGCCGAGGGGACAGAGCCAGCCGCAGAAAAACCTTCCCAATAATACAGTGGCAAGAATAACCGCAATGGCCAGATATGGAATATGGTCAAGGGCGCGGGAAGACAGAACAGTTGTGATGAAAATGAGGGGATCCGCGTCAAGAAAAATCTTGACGGGATAACCGAGTTCATTCGCCCCTTTCGACTCTGTCTGCAGAAAAAGCCAAAGGAAGACGATCAGGAACAAGCATTGCGATGCAATCCGGATTTTTCTGGTCATAGGCGGCAGCAAATCCTCTCCGGAGCCTTCTCACAGAGCGATTTTCTTGATTTTCACCTTCTGCAATTCCATCGTACCCAGGCCTGCCCTGTGTCCTGCAACGATATGGCCGATATCGGATCCTTTCAGGCCAAACAGGGTAGCACCGAAGGCATCGACAGCCACCTGATCCGTGCCAATGACGACGGTATTGAGGCGCTTCACATCGGACAGGTCCCCCCCCTGCGGCCCGCTTGCCGTCAGGATGCGCACCGCATCGAGGACGATGAGGACGGGTTTGATCAGCATGGCTACATCCACAAGGCTCCCGTCGATTCGCTGGTGAATCCTGCCCCGCGACCCCCCCATGACGCCCATCCAGTTCTTCATCCCGAGGGTCAGGGTTGAGAGACCATGTGTCTTTGCGATGGGCATATTGATGACCTTGTCCGCCTCAAGAACCTCCGTATAAATGGGCCACGATTTCAGGGCGTGGCCGCTCAACTTCACGTCCCGGAATTTCCGGTCATCGACGTAGATGACCGCAGCTCCCGCGGACCCTGCGGCATCGGCGATCCCGCTCTGTTTGTAACAGCGTCTCGGGTCAACCACGGAATGGTCGAAAACCTTTACCTTCTTCGCCCCCGCCTCATAACACAGCCGTACCATCGTTGATACCACCTCCGGATTGGTAGTGGCTGCAAACTCCGGGGTCCGGTCCCAGCCGATATTGGGTTTGATGACAACCACGTCCCCTCTGGAGATGAATCTTCTGATTCCCCCCAGACCGTCCACGGCGGCTTTTGTGATCCTTGCCGGTGAAGGCCCGCGGGCGACAACAAGGTCTGTCTTTTCAATGGCATGAAGGTTGCCGGGTAAGGGAAGAAGTACATCAGGCAGTGTCAGGGTCACACCGGCAATCATCGCCGTCTTCAGAAAACACCTGCGATCCATCTGGTTT
>JBAWYD010000206.1:0-2432 GCA_037143735.1 Deltaproteobacteria bacterium | reverse complement strand
GGTTAAACTGACACCACAGTTTGTAAAGCCCTCTATCCGGGAAACGGGTCGTAAATTTTATATTGGATGCTTCTCCTTCTTTCATCGCATGGGCATGGATATAGTCCTTGGCGGTCAACGGCGCCGATTTTCTGATGATGACCAGATGTCCTTTTTCACCGAGGTACGGTTCCAATCCTGTAACAGGCTTGTCATCGAGCTGTTTCAAATCAAACGTAACGATGGCGTCTTCATTCGCCTTTACCGTTTTCGGAGAGAAACTCATACGAACTCTCGTGTCTTGAACAACTTTTTCAGTGATCTTCATATCCGTGACGCCCGATGATTTCTCCGTTCCTTTCATCTGGAGTTTCAACACGGAGACCTGTTCCTTCTGTCCGGCCGGCATATAATCACTGAACAGGGTATAGGCTCCCGCAAACGGAAGCACGGCGTTCGTTTGAAAATGGCCGCTTCCCTGGTGCACAGGGTGAAGATGACTGAAGAACCCGAGGTCGTCGCTAACCAGGATCAGATGCATCAGCTTTTCCTGGAAGACGACAAAGTCGGCAACCTTGCCGCCTTTGTCGTCCTGGACATGAATGTCGATCGTAAAAGACTCTCCCGGTCTGATTTCGTCAGGAAAGGACACCTTTGCCTGAAAAACTCTCTCCAGTGCTCCGACCGGGTGGGTTCCATGCTGTGAGTGCGCATCCTGCCCCATTACAATGGCGGATGTTGTGGCGATCCATGTCAAAATCACCCATACGCCGATGATCAGCCGCCATCTGTTCATAACTCTTTCCTCATGAGCTGAGACGGGGCGAGCACAAAAACCGCGCCCCATCAGCGAAGAATGAATCATTTTTTGATTGGGGTAGACTCCATGAGGCCTTCCATCATCCCCTGCAGCATTTCCAGCTTCTTTTCCATCATCTGATGGCACATCATCATACTTCCCATTTCCATCATGCCTTGTCCTGCGCCTTTCATGCCCGCGTCGGACATCATTTTGCAGGCAGGCATGCTTTTCATCATTTTCATGCCCTCCTGCATGCTCGCCTTATGCTCCTGCATCAGTTTCTGAAGTTCCTTCGGGTCTTTTGCAGCCTTGATCTTCTCCATCTGGTCCCGCATTTTCTGTGTGTGCCCCTGCATCATTTGAACATGCTTGCCCGTATCAGGGTCTGTCGCCTGTGGCTTGGCAACATCCGATGAGGTAGCCGGCGGCGGTGCGCCGTGTCCCGCGTGGGGGTCACTGCCGGTAATCGCGGGCGTTTCCGGCTTATCGGTTTGCGCCGCCGCGGGCATACTCATAACGGTGAATAAACAAAGTGTCAGCAATATCATGATCTTTCTCATAATAACCTCCATATTTTTCATAAGGTTGCGATGTTACGCCCCGCGTTGCATGATATCCGGGTCATAGATTGAGATGAGGATGTCAGCGCGCATCAGAACTTGGCCTTGACCTTGTCGAGCTGCTCCTTCGTTATCCCGGGGACATTGTCGCGTGTAGACCAGCGGTTATGATTCCACGCGCCTTCGCCAAGCCAGGCCTTGATTGCCTGGATGTTCTTGTCTCGCTCTGTATCGGTGGCAGCAAGGAAGCGATACATGTTGCCGGGCTTACCGCCGGGGGCAACCTTGCCGTCATCCAGCCTTCGCATAATCGAGCCGGTCGAGATTCCACTCCTCGTAAATGGGGGAATTGGAACCATGACAGGCGACGCAGTTTGCCTGTACAATGGGCTGGATGTCCTTGCGCCACGTCAATTCCTGGGCCTCTGCTGTTCCGGCAACAACAGCCAGCACCAAGAAGACATACAAAAAAATACGCATATGATCCTCCTGTAATGTGGTTTTGCGTATCTGGGTCGGGGAGACCTGTTTCGCCCATTCGAAAGATGTGTGTTCGCTTTCCTTTTGCAGCCAGGTTTCCGCCCAACGCCGACATTTGTCTTCTATAATATCACATTTTTTAGGATGTTACATGTTACATTTTAATGATTATCGATAATAGCGCCGTTTTCAGTTCGAAGTGAAGATTTACAATTGAAGTGCTGCATGGAGTATTGAGAACAGAAAAACAACCGTACCGAAGCAGTGCTTAAAAAATCCGCTTTCTGATTCTTAAAAATCGTAAAAAACAACGGGAACGCTGGATACACCTACCAACTGTGCAGCGCAACAAAGATTCGGAAATTGCTTGCGACCTGCAAGTGTACGATGGCCATCAATCTTGAAAGGCTCAGTTCTGTTCTGGTTGGGTATGCCCTACAAACCGGCCTGGGAAGGAAACCCGAAGCCGGTCCGCAGGGTGCGGAATGATAGAGGTTACAGGCCTTTCTTTTCGAACCAGCGAAAAAGGACGATGAAGACCGCAACCAGGATGACAATGACGATCCAGTGGTTGATCCCCAGGACCCCCGGCAGTGTGATCTTCCCGAAAT
>JBAWYD010000205.1:0-2433 GCA_037143735.1 Deltaproteobacteria bacterium | reverse complement strand
ATGATATCAGAAGGATATTAATGGAAATCTGCCGCGTAGCGGCTTACTTGAACAATGCGCTACACGGGATCGGCGAGTACGCACGCCTCCCCGTGAGCTTTGGCGTTATGTGAAAAAACTTGATTTACTCATTATATTGGCCTATATTTAGACCGTTAAATATACCAGAATAAGGAGTCACCACATGAAAACCATTTCAATTTCAAGTGATATTGTCCCCATTGCAGAATTTAAAGCAGGCATCTCTAAATGGTTTAAGAGCATTCAAAAAACCGGACATCCGTTGATTATAACACAGAACGGAAAACCCGCCGGAGTTCTCCTCTCTCCTAGTGACTACGATGAATTGGTTTACAAAAAAGCGTTTCTTGATTCTGTAGGCAGAGGGATGGGGGACACTGAAAGTGGAAATGTTTACAGCACAAAAGAACTAAAGGCAGCATTGATTGAGAGAAGAAGCAGGTGATAAAAATCAGATGGACTCATGAAGCTTTGTTACGATTGTTCGAGATTGAGGATTTCATATCGCAGGACAGTCGTGATCGAGCCAGGAAATTTGTTGACCAGATCATCGAGCACACAGAATCCTTGTCTGACAATCCTCTTCGTGGAAGAACCGTCCCCGAAATTTCCAACCCCGATATAAGAGAGCTGATTTTTAGAAAATATCAAATTGTCTACCGAATAAATGGAAATAACCTTGATATCCTGACTGTTTTCGAAGGACATAGATTATTGCGCATAGATGAAATAGAGGCGTAGCGTTTCCATGATCATCTATTCACATAACCAAACAATCCACTTTCTGGTGGTGATAAATCGACACAATCAAGGGATATTCAGAAAGCACATGAACTCGCTCAAAGATTGGAGGAATAAAGATGGAAAAAGAAATAACAAGTGCATGGGATGTTGCAGAACATCTTGAAACTGAAGAGGATATGGCTGCATATTTGGAAGTTGCATTAGAAGGAAACGACCCATCATTAATTGCAGCTGCGCTCGGTGACATCGCAAGAGCTAAAGGAATGACACAAATAGCCAATCAAACAGGACTGGGTCGCGAAAGCCTTTATAAAGCTTTGTCTCCAGATGGAAACCCAGAATTTTCTACTATACTCAAAGTAGTGAATGCGCTTGGATTACAATTGCATGCTGCAGGGAAAATGAAATCCGCTGTCTAACAAATAAGGATTGAGACGATGCCTTAGCGTCGTTTCAATCCTGGGTTCAACAAGGCAATCCGGCGGACTCGCTACGCTCCGGCTGATTTTTTCGTTACCCCCGCTACAGAGTACAAGGAAAACTATTTGTTGCACAATGCAATTGATAGGCGTATAATGTAGCACAATGCAACGGAAATAAATTGGAGGAATCTATCATGGCAACAGCAGTAAGGGTATCGGAAGAGCTTATCGGCGAAGCCAAGAAATTCAGCCGGATTGACCACAGGTCCGTAGCTGGCCAGATTGAACATTGGGCACGTATGGGCAAATGTGCCGAAGAGAATCCTGATTTGCCTTATTCACTTATTAAGGAGATTTTGCTTGGATTGGAGGAATTGGATCAGAGTGAAAAGACCGAATATACTTTTGGATAGCCGATCATGAAAATCTACCAGTCAAGATCCTTTGAGAAAAAAATAAAGAAGATGTCGAAACAAGAAAAAAACGAATTGGATCGGGAAATAAGGAGAATTGCGGAGGACCCAAATATAGGGGAGGAAAAGAAAGGCGACCTACGAGGAGTGTCCGTGCACAAGTTAGAACTAAAAACTAAGCAGTACTTGCTCGCATATCGGATAGTTGACGGGGATTTGGAACTTGTTATGATTGGGCCTCATGAAAACTACTATCGGGACTTGAAGCAATATTTAAAGAACCGATGACGTGGGTTAACAAGCCAATCCACCGGACCCTCGTTCCTCGGGCCGGTGATCTTTGCGTTTAGATTTCAACAAGGGGACTTGACAGAGACAGATCTCCCGTGTACATGTGTAATACATCAATGACAGGAGGTACACCATGAGTACAGCAATATCTGTGAGGCTTCCTAAAGATCTCGCCGACCAGCTTGACGGCATAGCCAAAGAAACCGAGAGGCCTCGCTCTTTCATCATCCAGAAAGCGCTGGAGTTATACATTGAAGATTTTGCCGATCTTCAGATTGCACTCGACCGGCTCCACGACAAGAGTGATGCTATCATTTCCGGCAAAGAACTGAGGGAGTCACTTGGCTTATAACGTTGTCTACAAGAAGTCGGTACATCGCGATCTCAAGAAGTTGTCAAAAGCCGAGGTCAGCCGCATCCTTGACCAAATAGAACAAGAACTTACAAAGAAACCTGAGTCATACCCCGTACTCAAAGGCCAATTTGCCGGGCTACGCAAGTATCGTATTGGTGACTATAGGGTAATTTATGCCCTTGTGGGC
>JBAWYD010000204.1:0-2455 GCA_037143735.1 Deltaproteobacteria bacterium | reverse complement strand
TCCATAGAGGTTTTTGTGGAGCCCTTGACGTCGCTTCTCATCATACAATCCAACTGCGCAACGGCAGCAGTCGTAGAAAGATACGGAAAATATCATGCGGATACTCCTTAGCCTTCTCTTCGCGAGTCTTCTCATGCTCAGCTTTGTTCCCCAGGGCATTACGGCACAAGGAAGAGATGGATCTCCTGACATAAAACGCATCATGAGCAAGGGGAAAATTACCGTTGCCCTGGTCAATAGAGACAGGTACCCGTTTTACATGACAACGAAAGGGGGGCAACTTACCGGTTTCGATATTGATCTGGCCCGCGATATTGCATCCCGGCTTGGCGTAAGGGTTGAATTTAACCGGAATGCAAAAACATTTGACGAGGTAATAGACATCGTGGCGAAGAAGGAGGCTGATCTGGGGATTTCAAACCTTACCGTTACGCTCAAAAGGGCGAAACAGGTTCATTTTACAAGACCCTACCTCGCGGTAAAAAATTACCTCCTCGTGAACAGAAAGGGACTTGGCAGCCATCGTGGCCTTTCAGTAGGTGAGATGGCGAACCGGAGAGGCATAAAGATCCTCGCAGAGGAAGGAAGTTCATACGCGGAATTTTCATCCAGGATTTTTCCTCTCGCCAAAATAGTATCCCACAAAGATAGAGAAAGGGCGATCCAGGCAGTTTTAAAAAACGAAGCCTTCGCCCTCTACGAGTCCGAGGATTTCATAAAAACCCTATTTAAAAATACTCCTGAGCTTTACCTGTATCTGGATTACCTTGTCATTGATGGTGTAAAGGATACGATCGCCATTGCCGTTCACTGGGAAAATCTCCATCTCCTCTCGTGGCTCGATCTTTACCTGAAGACCGTATGGTCCGATGCAACTATTGATGATATTCTGAAAAAATATCCGAAATGATCATGGTTATTACTATTGTGTATAAAATATTTTCATATAAAGGAGTGCCGGCAACGTGTGGAGCCAAACTATCGCGTGATCCCTTGAAAATCTGAAGCAGACCGTTAAAACTGCTTGACATGAATATCAATCTCGTTACGATGCCGACGCGTGGATAGAGTCCGAATACCGATTTTTATTCCGGGAAACCGCTGGGAGGCATAACCATGAAAAATGAATTAGAGCCGTTTTACATCGAACCCCTGTCCTGGAAGAACCTGCGATCCGCCCTGAATCTCCTGAATCGCGTCTTTCCGAGGGAATCCCAGGGAGGTGAACGACCGTTTGTCTTCTTCACGGCCACCCTCTGTTCAGTAGGCCGACTCCTGCTGAAATGGAAGGGATACCCCTTTGTCAGCTACTGGGTAGCCAGGGGCAGTGAAAACGGCGCGGTTGTCGGCACCGTCGGCCTATATACAAAAGCGGACGACGACGAAGCCTACTGGGGGGGCTGGATGTGTGTGGATCCCAAGGCGCGCGGAAAATCCCTCGGGATGGCCCTCTCCTACCGGGCCATGGTGGAGGCGACCAAGAGAGGCGACCGGAAATACGCCCGGCTTTATACCTCCACGGACCCCAATGAGGCGGCGGCCCAGATCATGTACGACCAGATGGGCCTGGAGATTTACCGGGAGGAGGACGAACCCGGCACAGGTTACAAACGGCTCTACCGTCAGATCGAACTCTAACCCGTCCCATGAAGATTGATCCCACAGATATCTCGGGGGAAGGATATGCAAATTGACGGATGTCATCCACTTCTTTAAAAATACGGTCGAATGGCAAGGCTGGGGTTACAATGCCCTGACAATCAGCTTCATCGCCACGGCAGTTTTTACTGTCCTCGAAGGATGGGGGTTCTGGATGCAAAATCGCTCCATCTGGCGAAACAAGTCCGGAGAATCGATCTCCGTGAGCCTGTTCATCTATTTCGGCTGCCTCTTCATCACTGTCATTGCCTATGGATATTACATCAAAAGCATAGCCGCCATCTTCAACGGCATGTTGGGATTTATGCATCTGCCGATCCTGTTCGGTTTATGGAAATACAAAGGCTTTACGAAGTTGGAAACAGGGGCTTTGTGCGTCTTCCCCCTCATGATTCCCGCTATGATATTTCTCCCCTGGAAAGACCTCTTGATGATCTCCCTGCTGTTCGGAACCATCATACCCCTAACAATGCAATTATATGAAATGTGGCGGGCAAAAAGCGCCGGTGTGATCGATGCACGCTTCATCGGCATCTTGATCATCTCTACCGCCTTCTGGGTCATCTACGCCTTCGCTATAGAGAATTGGGTCATGGAAGTGATTTATCCCCTGACCCTTGTCATACTCATTTTGATCTTCGTGCTCCGGTTCCATTACGCGTGCCCTTCATGGTATCGGGAAAAGAACGCAGCGCTCAAAGGTTAGTTGTATGGGGCAGGCTGCGGTATCAAAGCTTGAGAAGCGGACAGACATGTATATCAGCACATTAAGAAATTTTATCAAGGCCATGGGAGG
>JBAWYD010000203.1:0-2482 GCA_037143735.1 Deltaproteobacteria bacterium | reverse complement strand
GTATCCTTCTGGACTTCGAGGACTTTTGTCTTCAACTGCGCCGTATCCAGGCCCGGATCGAACTTGATTACTTCCGCTGTCCTGGAATTCTCCACGGCGGGAAATACATTGGGCCGAAGCGTTGCCATCTGAGGAAATGTGGATACAACCACTTCGGCGAAACACTTCCCCGCATACATGGGACGTGATGCGAGCAGTTTGCCGTCAACGATCTTCACGTCCAGGCAGTCCGTCGCCATTCCCGTCGCCAGCTTCCCCACGAGACGGGAGGAAAGGTCTTTTCCCTGGGTGGATGCGCCGAGAAGAAGAATGGAGGGATCATTTTCCTTCACAATGCGGGCGATGGCTGCACAATGGGCATCCGTTGTATAGGGTTCAAACAAGGCATTATCCGCCACATATACTTTATCAACACCGTATTTCCCGAGTTCGCCGGCAATCCCTTCAATGCCGGAACCAAGAAGAACGGCGCCGACTTCTTCTCCAAGCTGGTCCGCAAGCTTTCTGGCCGTGCCGGCAAGTTCAAAACTGATCTTACGAAAAGCGCCGTACCTCTGTTCAGCAACGATCCATACACCTTTTGCCATTTTTCATTCCTCCGTCATCAAAAACTAAATCACCTTCGCTTCTTCTCTGAGCAGTTTCGCCAGATCTCTGGCCTTTTCCGCCGGGTCTTCGCCGCAGATGATTTTTCCCGGAGTTCTGGCGGGCGGAGGCGTCGTCCGCGCGACACGGGCCTTTATATCCACCGTTATACCCAGGGAGGCGGCGTCAAAGACATCGACCGGTTTCTTCTTTGCCTTCATGATCCCCGGAAGGGACGCATAACGCGGTTCGTTCAAACCCTTCTGGGCAGTGATCAAGCAGGGCAGGGGACTCTCAATCAGAAGCTGGGCGCCTTCGATGGGCCTTATCACTTTTACGGCATTGCCGTCCACATCGACTTTTGTGACAACCGTAACCTGTGGAATATCCAGAAGCTCGGCAAGGATCGATCCGACCTGTCCGGAGTCGTCGTCAATGGCTCTCTGTCCGCAGAATATCATGTCATAAGGAATGCTTTTAATGGCGGCAGCCATGGCCATTGCAGTGTTATAGGCATCGGCGCCGTCAAGGGCGGGATCATTGATATGGATGCCCTTATCCGCTCCCATGGCCAGGGCCGTCCGGATGCTTTCCAGGGCTCTTGCCGGCCCCAGGGAAACAATGGTTACCTCTCCGCCGATTTTCTCTTTCAACCTCAGTGCCTCTTCAACGCCAAATTCATCGTAGGGATTCATAACCCACTTGACGCCAGTCTCATCGATTCCCGATCCGTCCGGCTTGACCCTGATCTGGGTCTCCGTATCCGGCACCTGTTTCACACAAGCGATAATATTCACTATTTGCTCCTTTCTCCTTATTTAACCCTGTTCTTCACAATATCATCCACAACGGCAGGATCAGCCAGCGTGGTTGTGTCTCCCAGTTCCCCTATTTCATTTGCAGCGACTTTTCTCAGGATTCTCCGCATGATTTTACCGCTTCTGGTCTTTGGCAATGCATCGGCCCACTGAATCTTTTCCGGGGTAGCGATGGGGCCCACCATACTTCTGACGTGCGCCACCAGCTCCTTCTTCAGTGTCTCAGATTTTTCCACGCCCGTCTTCAGTGTCACATAGGCGTAAATGGACTGTCCTTTCAGGTCATGGGGATAGCCGACGACCGCCGCCTCGGCAACTTTTTCATGAGCCACCAGGGCGCTCTCGATTTCCGCCGTCCCCAGCCTGTGACCGGAAACGTTGATCACGTCGTCAATACGGCCTGTCAGCTGGTAGTATCCATCCTCATCCCTGTTGGCCCCGTCTCCTGTAAAATAGTAGCCGGGCACCTGGATAAAGTAAATCTCCTGAAATCTCATGGGGTCTCCATAGACGCCCCTCATGATGCCGGGCCACGGTTTCTTGATGCACAAAGCCCCGGATGTGACCGTTTCCGCAACCTCCTCGCCCTTTTCATCCACAATGGCCGGCCAGACACCCATGAAAGGCAGGGTTGCCATGCCGGGCTTGAGATCGATTGCGCCCGGCAGCGGCGTGATGAGAATGCCGCCCGTTTCGGTCTGCCACCACGTATCCACGATGGGCAGCTCGTCCCGTCCGATGTAGTGATGATACCAGTTCCAGGCCTCCGGGTTGATGGGTTCACCCACGGAGCCCAGGATGCGCAGGGAGGATATGTCCGCCTTCTTGACCCAATCGCTCCCTTCCTTGGCGATGGCCCGGATGGCCGTGGGAGCCGTGTAGAAAATAGTCACTTTGTATTTTTCCACCACTTTCCAGAAACGGCTTACATCGGGATAGTTGGGGACGCCTTCAAACATCACCGAGGTTGCTCCGTTGCAGAGGGGACCGTAGATGATGTAGCTGTGTCCCGTGACCCAGCCGATGTCGGCGGTGCACCAGAAGATATCTTCCTCATGATAGTCGAAAATCATTTTATG
>JBAWYD010000202.1:0-2494 GCA_037143735.1 Deltaproteobacteria bacterium | reverse complement strand
ATGGTGTCTTCCATGAAAAAGGCGGTCATTCTTTTAAGCGGTGGAATCGATTCCACAACCGTAATGGCTATTGCGATCGCCGAAGGCTACGAGATATTCAGCCTGAGCTTCTGCTACGGGCAACGGCATGCCGTGGAAATCGCGGCTGCACGCAGAGTGGCGACAGCCTTTCGTGCGAAGAAACACCTCGTGATGGATATCAATCTGAGTAAAATCGGCGGGTCGGCGCTGACGGACGATATCCCTGTTCCCAAGTTAAGAAGCGAAGAGGAGATGCGGTCAGGAATTCCCGCAACCTACGTGCCCGCCCGCAACACCATTTTCCTTTCCTATGGGCTGGCCTGGGCTGAGGTACTGGAAGCCTCCGACATATTCATCGGTGTAAACGCCGTCGACTATTCCGGATATCCAGATTGCCGGCCCGAATATATTGAAGCCTTTGAAATCATGTCGAATCTCGCCGTCAGGACAGCCGTGGAAGGCGGATCGAGGATTACCATCCATGCCCCCCTTATCAGGATGACCAAAGCGGACATTATCCGGAAGGGTGTAGCACTGGGCGTTGATTATCGCTTGACCCACAGTTGCTATGATCCCCGGTCAGATGGAAAAGCCTGCGGCCAATGTGACAGCTGCATTTTGAGGAAGAAGGGCTTTCGGGAAGCCGGCGTCACCGATCCCGCTACATACATTGAGTAAAAGGAGAAAATAGCTGTGGCAGAAAAGAAAAAAGCAAAAAAAGTTGTTGTCCTTCTGGGCAGCCCGAGGAAAAAGGGAAACAGCGCTATCCTTGCAAAACAGATTTCCGACGGTGCCAGTTCCGCAGGGGCGTCGGTGGAAACCATATTCCTCCATGGCCGGGGAATCGCTCCCTGCAAGTCCTGCTATGCCTGTCAGAAGCCCAACAGCAAAGGGTGTTCGATCGACGATGACATGCAGGCCATTTATCCGAAGCTGCTGAAGGCGGATGCCTGGGTCATCGCCAGCCCGGTCTACTGGTTTACCATGTCGGCACAGACCAAGATATTTATGGACCGCTGCTTTGCCCTGCCCGCGTATGCACAAGACCCGTTTTCAGGCAAACGAATCGCCATAGCGATGAGTTATGGGGCGAACGATCCTTTTGATTCCGGCTGCGTGAACGCACTCCGCACGTATCAGGATGCGTATGGATATGCCGGTGCAACGATTATCGGCATGGTTTACGGCAGCGCATTGGATGCCGGCGACATTGAGTCGAATGAAACATTGATGAAAGAGGCACAGGAACTGGGAAAGAAACTGGTGTGCGACTAAGAAGTCTTCGGCAGCACCGTTTCCACCAGTGTCGCCCAGTAGCTCGCGCCAATGGGGAGGATGCGGTCGTTGAAATCGTACCTGGCCTGGTGAAGAAAGCCGTTTTCCCTCGGCCTCCCGGCGCCGATCCCCATGTACGCCCCGGGCCGCTCCTTGAGCAGGAAGGCGAAATCCTCCGATGTCATGACCGGCACGATATCGGTTAAAACCCGGTCGCTCCCCGACACCAGGATTGCAGCCCGGATCGCCTCTTCCGTTTCCCGGTCCGTATTGACCAGGGGCGGGTAGCGGCGCTCATAGGTCACGTCTACGGCAATGTCAAAAGAGGCGGACAGGCCGGCGCAAATTTCCCGTATGCGTGATTCTACCCGGTCCTGTACCTGGGGGAGGAAATGGCGTGTCGTTCCACGGAGACTGACCGTATCGGGAATAATGTTGTAGGACGTGCCGCCGTGGATCTCCGTCACGCTGACCACCGCCGCCTGCGTCGGGTTGATATCGCGGCTCACGACGCTCTGGAGAAGATTGACCAGGTAAGCCGATGCCAGGATGGGGTCCTTCACATTCTGGGGCGTGGCGGCATGACCGCCCCTGCCGGTGATCCGGATGTCGAAAACGTCGTACGCCGCCATCATGGGGCCCTTACAGATGGCGAACGTCCCTTCTTTCAGAACGGGAAAGTTGTGCATGGCAAAGACGGACCGGACAGGAAACCGTTCAAAGAGTCCCTCCCTGAGCATTCTCCCGCCCCCTCCCTCGTTTTCTTCGGCAGGTTGAAAGATGAAGTGGACGGTCCCGCGGAACGTGTCGTTTTCCGCCAGATATCTCGCCGCACCCAAAAGCATGACCATATGGCCGTCATGGCCGCAGGCGTGCATCTTTCCCTCATTCCGGGAAGCATGAGAAAGGCCTGTAGCCTCCGTTATGTCAAGGGCGTCCATGTCGGACCGGAGGCCAATGGCCGGATGATCCCCCTCCCCTCTCCGGATCGTTGCCACGATGCCGGTGCCTGCAAGACCCCGATCTACGTCAAGGCCGAAGGAAAGCAGCTTTTCGGCCACGTAGGCCGATGTCTCTACTTCCGAAAAAGCCGTTTCCGGACAGGTGTGGAGCTCTCGACGCCACCGGGTCAGATCATCGATCATTGCTCCTATCTTTTCGTGGACTGCCATCATCACACCTCTTCTTTTTTTATGTA
>JBAWYD010000201.1:0-2496 GCA_037143735.1 Deltaproteobacteria bacterium | reverse complement strand
GGCGCAACCAGTCAAAAATAACGCCGGCAATACCAAAACTGCAATTAACGATTTTGCTCTCATCAGACCTCCCTTTTAATTATGGATAATAAACTATAAGTTGTAGACTACACATTCACTTCGCCCTTGGTAGCTCCTGCCTCCCACTTGCCGATGCCAGCCATGACATCCTGGAAACATAACTTGGCTAAAGGATCAAAATTACTCTCCATGATCCGGTTTATCCTGCCGGGTTTGGAAAAAAATTCACGCATGCACCAGGAACCAAGCTTGCCTAATTCTTCAATAGAAAGGTGGTCGGTAGGGACTACCGGATGCAGGAAATCCCAGGTGCTGAAATCAACTTTCTTCGGGTCAATCCAGTTTTTCTTCAACGCTATCCTCCACATCGGGGAATTCGGCGCCGGCGTTACATAGCCGATCCACAAAACATCGGGATCAACAGTATCAGCAAATTCAAACCTCTGCTTGATTATCGCCTCGGTGTCGTAATCAAACCCGATCATGATATCGGCGACAACAGCAATATCATTCCTGCGTAAAATCTCGATAGTTTTCTTAATCTGTCCGATGGTGGTGCCCTTGGCGATTCTTTTCAGTTCTTCCGGAGTCGTAACTTCGATTCCGAATACGCCCATAAACAAACCCGCTTCTTTCATCAGCGGTAAAATCGCTTCGCAATTCACCCAGTCAACAGCCCTGCCTAAGGAAACCCATTTAATAGGAATATTCTTTTGCATCTTCAGCTCACAAAACCTTTTGACTCTGGCCGGATCCACGTTAAAATTGTCGTCCTGGATAACCACAACTTTTACTCCGTATTTCTGGTGCAATAATTCCAGTTCTTCAATAACCCGTTCAGGAGATTTGGCGCGCCATTTCAGGAAATCAGACGGCGAGCGCGGATCAAACTGGTCCCACTCATAGCAGAAGGTGCAGGCGGAAGGGCAGCCCCGCGAAGTAATCATATCTACAAACGGCTTCCAATGGGTATGACCGACGTACTTATCCATCGGGAATAAATCATAGGCCGGCAAGGGCAACTTATCCAAATCGGTCATCAGCGCCTTATACGGACCCATGATAATCTTTCCATCGATACGCGAAGTAACGCCGCCTACATCTTTGAAATCTTTCTTTTTGTCTATCGCCTCGATTAAATCCGCAAAAGACTCCTCCTCCCCCATGACCACAAAATCCACGGCGGGATTTTCTTCCAGTGTCGGCACCGGCATGGCTGAATACCATAAGCCCCCCAAGATTATTTTTGTTTTGGGTAGCGCCTGCTTTATTTTCTGGGCCGCTTCTTTAAAGTGGCGCAAGACACCGTAGCCGGCATAGCCGTGTATCTGCTCGCCCATGACCACGACATCGGGATTCCTGGCTTTGACTTGTTCGATCAATTCATCCATCGGCGTTTCATAAGCCCGGCCGTCAATAACCGCGATATCGTTGTATCCCCGTTCTCGTATATATGCCGCCCAGTGCGCATAGAGCTGATTTGGCGACTTATGGATTCCGTGCGTGGCCCAGGCGCCTACTTTCGGCATGACAAACAAAATCTTCATTTTCTTTCCCCCTTTTTTGTCTTATCCCTGGACTTATCAGTCCTTGTCCTTGAAATGCCAGCCGCTTCGATAGGCATCTTCATGCCCTTTGGGCGGATTGTAATCCGAATTAACTATGTTGTTGAGAAACTGATTGGCTACATCCTGTTTGTCGTGGCTCTCGCGATCCTCAGCACCTTCCCAAAACGCTCCTCTTTCTTTATCAGCCATCCTTATCACCCCCTTTCATTATTGATAAATCTTGTCTATTGCTTTTTTGACATCCTCGTTCATCAGGCCAGCGTAGACCTGGGTGGTTCTGATACTAGAATGACCCAATTGCTCCTGAACCATTCTCAAATCGTGGTTGCTGGATTTATAAAGAAAACTTCCGTAAGTGTGCCTCAAGCAATGAATTGAATATCGGCTTTCAAGCCCGGCTAACCTTAAGCACTTTTTGAAGGATTTCTGCATGGCCCTTTTGGTCAGCTGCCGGCCACCACTATTGGTAAACAAATAATCGCTTTTGGGTATGGATTTTTCTTTCCAGACCAAATAAAAAAGACACTCCTTTTTGAATGTCTCGGGTAAATAAACGGTTCTCGGCTTATCTCCTTTTCCTTTTTTCACGGTTAAAGATAAATGTTCCTCTTTGAGATGCAAATCGGATGCTTTCAGATTAGTCATTTCTTCCACCCTCAGCCCTGTAAATAACCCCAGCTCAACCATGAACCAATCCCTGACCGGAACGATTTTGTTTTCCCTTATAGCCTTGTCTTTGGCTTGCTGACAGGCTTTTTTTAGTTTCCCAACTCTTCCAATATCAAGATACTTTGTTTCGTTAACGGACCAGGAAAAGTGGTTGTTTTTGGGTTTTTTTCTGGAAAGTTCATCTTTCATCAGAAAAGTGAACCTTTTTTGTTTCTCCTGCCTGCCGAAATCCCGTCGC
>JBAWYD010000200.1:0-2502 GCA_037143735.1 Deltaproteobacteria bacterium | reverse complement strand
CGGCAGATCCACCATCTTGTCAACGGCGCCGAGGGTATCTGGCACATGGGCCAGCGCGACATCGTCTGGACACGCATCTCGAAGAGCGGCTTCGCACGGGGGCTGCGGCTCCACCATTACGGCGCGATCGTCCATGCCAAATTTATCTCCGACTACCCTGCCATCGTGGACAAGGTGAAGGTGACAATGATTACAGATGCGGCAGAGGTGCAGCGGCGTCTGGTCGTTGCCCGCCGGATCTATGACGAGCGAAACCGCCGCCTGGAGGCCATGACGGATGAAGCGGTGGATACCTTCTACTCGTGTCTCCTCTGCCAGTCCTTCGCTCCCAATCATGTCTGCATCATTACGCCCGAACGGTTGGGGCTCTGCGGGGCCTACAACTGGCTGGACGGCAAGGCGGCCTACGAGATCAACGAGACGGGGCCGAACCAGCCCGTCAAAAAAGGCGAAGCTATCGATCCCGTCAAGGGCATCTTTCAGGGCGTCAACGACTATGTCTATGTCAACAGCCACAAGAATGTGCCCGAATTCTGCTGCTACTCCCTGATGGATCGGCCGATGACGAGCTGCGGCTGTTTCGAGGCGATCGTGGCTTATCTTCCCGAATGCAACGGCGTTATGGTTGTCAACCGGGAATACCAGGGTGAAACGCCGGTGGGGATGACCTTCTCCAGTCTGGCAGGCTCGGTGGGCGGCGGGCAGCAGACCCCCGGCTTCATGGGTGTGGGCAAGGTCTTCCTGACCTCGAAGAAGTTTCTCGCCGCGGAAGGGGGCTTCAAACGCCTCGTATGGATGCCGAAGGCCCTCAAGGAACTTCTCGCTCCCGATCTGAAAAAACGTTTCGCCGAGCAGGGAGCGTCGGATCTCATGGACAAGATCGCCGATGAGGACGTAGGTGTCGATGCGCATAAGATCCGGGAGTATCTGGAGAGCGTCCGCCATCCTGCCCTGGAAATGGAAGACATGGCCGTCTACGCCCTGCCGATCCCGTCCCCAAGCCCGACGGCAGACCCCCCTCTTCCCCCCGCGTTTCCCATCCCGGCAGACCAAGCACCTCCCCTCACGTCCCCCATCCCGGCAGACCAAGCCCCTTCTCCCGCTACCTTTTTACCCTCTCCCCCGGCGGGAGAGGGCAAGGGTGAGGGGGAGAGCCGAAAGGCAGACGACATTGAATCGACATTCCCTCCCCTCGTGGGAGGGACCGAGGGAGGGGGCGAAACGTCCATCGAGGAATCGCCCATCATACCCACCGTTGACCATCTGAAAGCGGTCACCACTTTTCCCCTTCGGCGGGAAACCTGCGAGGTTCCCGTCTGGCAGGTCACACTGGGAGCTACACAGAAAATGGGCGGCGCCCGCGGCCACACGCTGACAATCGGCGGGGCCGACTGCATGCCCTTCCACCTCTGGGAAGGCAGGATGCCGAACCGCCCTCTCGTGGCTATGGAAGTATTTGATGTGATCTCCGAGAAATATCCCGTAGTCCTCAGAAATATCTATGGCGAACTACTGAGCCGGCCCGCGGAAATGGCGCGGGTCTGTGTGGAAAAATACGGCGCCGACCTCATCAGCGTGCGTCTCGACGGAACCCATCCCGAAAAGGGAAACCGCACGCCGGACGAAGCCGTTAAACTCGTCAAAGCGGTTCTCTCTGCTGTGGATGTGCCACTGATCGTCACCGGCCACAGCCACTACGAAAAGAACAATGAAGTCCTGAAGTCCATAGCGCAGGCCTGTGCAGGGGAAAACCTGCTCCTCAACTGGGTGGAACAGGACAACTATCGCACCATCGCCGGGGCGGCCATAGCTTATGGCCACAGCGTCGTCGCCCAGAGCCCCATCGATGTAAACATCGGCAAACAGATGAATATCCTGCTGACCAACATGAATGTTAAGCCGGAGCAGATCATCATGGATCCCATGACGGGAGCGACCGGCTACGGGATCGAATATACCTGTTCCGTCATGGAGCGGATTCGTCTTACCGGACTGGGCGGAGACCGGATGCTCGCTGCACCGATGATCGTCTCACCCGGACAGGAGTGTGCCAGAATCAAGGAATACCGGGCTACGGAGGCCGATTTCCCGGCCTGGGGAAATCTGGAAAAACGCGCTGCCCTATGGGAGCTGTCCACAGCCGTAAGCCTCCTGTACGCCGGCGCCGACCTCTTGATCATGTATCATCCCGCAGCAGCAATGGGGCTGAAAAAGACGATTTTTAACTTAATACAACTTTCAAAATAATCCTGATCCCTGATTTGCCCCAGGACAAAGTTTATTTGACAGCAGGTGTAAAGATCATCATAGAACATGACTTCCTGTGGTCAGGCATCTATGGATTTTGTCGGATATCCAATCTCTCAAACGGCATTCATCATCGTTAAAAAGCTGTGGTGTTTAACCTGTGACATTTCTCTTGACAAGCGTAACCTTATCGGTTACAGTATAGCCCATGATAAAATCTTTTATCCATAAAGGTCTGGAAGATTTTTTCTACGA
>JBAWYD010000199.1:0-2506 GCA_037143735.1 Deltaproteobacteria bacterium | reverse complement strand
GAGGGCCTGCTGACGATCCGGTATATTCCGGATTCCGAACGCAATTCCGGCGACATCAAAGGTGTTGTCAGGAAAAGGCAGGTTCATGGCATTCCCCTGGATCAACCGGATGCGGTCCGAAAGACGATGATGATGAATTTTTTGCTGTCCTACGGCCATCATTTCCCGGACGAAATCCAGACCGGTTACCTGGATACGGGTGTGCCGCTGAACCGCCGCCACAGCGAGATCCGCCGTACCGGTCGCCACGTCCAGAAACCGCTCTGTATTGAAAAAACGCATCTTCCGGGCCGTAAACCGTCGCCAGGCCACATCCCGCCTGAGGCTGAAGAATCGATTCAGAAAATCGTAGCGCCGGGGAATCGACGCGAAAAGCTCCCGGACCATGCCGACCTGCTGGGCGGGGGTCATCTCGCTTACGCGGGGGTATTTTTTCTTTATGCGTTTCTCCATTTTCAGGTCTTCCTAAAAAGCAGGGTTACTGACTGATCCCCCCTTGCCCCGATCCAATCAGGATTGCCCACCAAGGCGGACAAGGAGGGACCCTTCAGAAGGTCTTATCCATAAAATATTTCAACGCCGTGGGGTGTGAAGCAAGATGGAGGTGGGTATAACTCGCCAATACCCGGCCGTTTTGAAAACCTTCTTGTGTGGCATCATCGGAGCGGCGTCTTTTCAATGTATAAACGGTTGTCCACTCTGTATTTTCTGTTGGATCGGAGGTCAATTCCGAATAGTGGAATTCATGGCCCCTCAGGGTTGCCCCCCTGGCGCCCCAGAGAGAATCGGCATTCAGTTTCACGTCGACGTATGCCAGAGATTTCAATCGGTCAAGCATCCGGGTTGACGCCGGAATCACCCCGACCATGGGATATATAATGCCTTCTTGAGTCTCCAGATTCCGGCACAGATACATCAACCCGCCGCACTCGGCATAAACAGCCCGGCCCGATGATGCAAACTCCCGGATGTCCGAGAGCATTTCCCGGTTGGCCGCCAGGGCCGCTGCATGCGCCTCCGGATAGCCACCTCCGATATAGAGGGCATCCAGTCCTTCCGGAAGACGGCTGTCTGCAATGGGTGAAAAAAACGTCAGCGTGCAACCTGCCAACTCCAGTTCATCGAAGAGATCCCTGTAATAGAAATGAAAGGCCGAATCATAGGCAACGCCGATGGATACGCGTTTGGTCTGATTCCCTGTTTCGCCCCCTCCCTCAATCCCTCCCACCGGGGGAGGGAAGGTAATGGATTGTAAGTCAAGAGACGGTGCATTGCGGGCCGTTTTTATGATCTCATCAATCGATGCGTACCGTTCAAAGGCATCTCCGAGCCCATCGAGAACCGCCCTGGATAGATTTCCGGAATCAGCCGTCACCAGCCCCAGATGGCGGCTGGGAAGGTGAGGAAGACCATCCGTCGGGATGGCTCCCACCAGGGGCGGCAACGATGCTGCCGCAAGTGACGCGGCAAGCCACGATGCATGACGTTCCGAACCGCAGCGATTCGCGATGACTCCGACCACATTCAAATCCGCTTCGAACTCCGCATAACCTTTCACAACAGCGGCAATACTTCGGGCGATGCCGCCAGCATCCACGACCAGAAGCACAGAGGCATCGAGCCAGCGCGCGATTTCCGCCGTACTCCCCTCTGAGCTGTCCGGATCGGCGCCGTCAAAGAGGCCCATGACCCCTTCGATGACGGAGATATCGGCGTCCTCGGAGGCGCGGGCAAACAGCCCGCAAACGTAGTCCCTGCCTGCCATCCAGCCGTCGAGATTGTAGCAGGGTCTCCCCGAAGCCAAAGCAAGATAGGATGGATCCAGGAAATCCGGCCCCACCTTGAAGGTCTGCACCCTCAAACCGTGCTTTCTCAATGCGGCCACGACGGCAAGGGTGAGAGACGTTTTTCCCACACCGCTGTGCGTGCCTGCTATGACGATCCGTGGACAATCCATGGTTAATACTCCACTCCTTTTTGCGCTTTCCAGCCGTCTGTAAAGCCGTGCTTGACGGGGCGCATCTCCGTCACTGTATCGGCAAGGGATACAAGCCCCGCCGTGGCGTTGCGGCCCGTCATAACCATGCAGGTCCCGGTTCCGCCCTTACGGACGACTTCGATGACCTGCTTCTCATCCAGGAGCCCTTTCCCGACGGCGTGGCATATTTCATCCAGCATGACGAGATCATATCTCCCCGATACAATCGCCCGTTCGGCCAGGTTCAGGCCATCCCTGGCGGCCCTGCAGTGTTCCTGAAATTCAGGACTTGTTAGCTCCGGGATAAATCCCCTTCCGGTCTGCACGATCTCGACACCGGGAAGATGTCTGCATGCGGCCAGCTCCCCCGTTGACGGGTCTGCTTTCACGAACTGGATGATCAATGCCTTCATGCCGTGCCCGCTGGCACGGAGAACCATGCCCAGGGCGGCCGTTGTTTTTCCCTTGCCGTCGCCCGTGAAGAGAATGATTCGTCCCCTGCCTTTTGTTTCGTCGCTGTTCATTCGA
>JBAWYD010000198.1:0-2530 GCA_037143735.1 Deltaproteobacteria bacterium | reverse complement strand
AGTCACCTATGAGTCGTTCGATCAGAAAAGTCTATACCTGCCACTCCCTGTCTTTTGAAGAATATCAATCGAGGAATCCAAAACCGCAGAGCATGACGGAAAAGGCCTCTTTCCAGGCAAACATTCAGGGCCGGAAGCAGCTTGAGAAAAAAGCGCTCGAAGCATCGGAAATAATCATTACGTTAAGCGCATTTATGAAAGCTAAGTTATGTAAAACTTATAGAATATCGTCCGACAAGATCGTTGTTATTCCCGGCGGCGCCGATCTCGCACGTTTTTACCCTGTGGCCGACAGGATGCGGATCAGAAAGCGTCTCGATATCCAGACCGATCAAATGATTCTCCTGTCCGTCAGAAATCTCGTCCCTAGGATGGGTCTGGAAAATCTGATCCATGCTATGAAGGATGTGGTTTCAACTATTGAAAATGTTTCTCTTCTCATCGGCGGTAGTGGCCCACTAAAGAATGACCTCGTTGCTCTGACTCGTAAACTGGGGCTTGAAAATCATATCTGCTTTATCGGATTTATCCCGGATGATGACCTGCCCGATCATTATCGTGCATCCGATCTGTTTATTCTTCCCACGCTGGAGCTGGAGGGGTTTGGCCTGGTTACACTGGAAGCTCTTGCTTCGGGCGTCCCTGTGCTTGGCACACCCGTGGGCGGCACCGTGGAAATTCTTCAAAAATTTGATCCGCGGTATATTTTCAGAAGCACCGAAGTGGAAGACATGTCCGACCTGATCATCGAGACCTGTCTTCGGTTCCAGGGAAATCCTCAACTCTGGGGAAGAATTTCCGGTCAATGCCGGCGTTTCGTTGAACAGAATTATTCCTGGGGGGGAAACGTGGATGACCTGGAAAGTGTTCTTCTGGGCAATCCTCAGGAAGCAAGGCCATGAGAGAAATCACCGTATTGCTCTACCATAACGTCGGCCATTATTCCGAAGAGATGATGGAAGACGGGCTCCTGCCGGAAACGTTTGAAAAGCAAATGGCGTTTCTCTCAGAAAACGGCTACGTGATCGTCCCCCTGGAACAAGCGGTGGCACATCTTAGCGGACACGTAAAACTGCCTCCAAAATCTCTTGCCATCACGATTGACGGCGGATATGAAGATGCCTTCACCCACGTCCTACCCGTTTTAAGGAAATATAACTTCCCCGCCACGTTTTTCATCCCGCCCGGCTTCATCGGAAAAGAACGGTCCATAAAAGGACATCCCATCAAGTGCCTGACCTGGGACGAAATTGATGCAATCTCACGAAGTGGCATGGAGATCGGGTTGCTTGCTTATGACGGCATGGGCATCAGGCATCAATATGATGAACAAGTACTTAAAGATAGTGTCGTTATCTGTCTGAATATCATGAGTAATCACATTCATGGAGAGATCAGATACTGCGCTTTCAAGGAGGGCGTACCGGGGACATCCCTGTGGAAGTTTCTTCAGAACTCCGGCATCAAGGCTGTTTTCACGCAGTGCCCCACAAATCAGCCTGCCACCCTTTCGGCTATTGGGCGGATACAGATTGATGATGACGACCACAACATCTTTCTGACAAAAATCTCCAGCACCTATTTGTTTTTTAAAGATAAATCGTCCTGGAAATATATTCGCCGCTACAAATTCGATCGATTGGCCCACCATGTGTCTGAATTCTTGAACAGGATGACAAGGTTTCACAACTGAACAAGCCTTATTAACGATTCCTGACTAATATCATGAACATAGCAATTTAATTAAATAGTTTCGATTCAAATCGAAACTATTTGACAATAATTTCGATTTGGTTTATGGTCTCTGCATGGACGTCATTTATTATACATTGAATCCTTGGTGGGAGGGGAAGAAAATCGATACCGGCATTGACCGGGACATCTACCTGAATCGTATTTCAACGTATCTTCACCGGAAACAAATCGAAGTCTTCATCGGCAGCAGGCGCACAGGCAAGACGACCCTGCTGAAACAGATTATCAATACTCTTTTAAGAACCGGTATTACTGAGAAGGATATTTTCTATCTTGCCCTGGATCACCCTGTCCTGTCCAGCGTCCGGATATCGGATCACGTCAGGAACATGCGGAAACGATTCATGCATGACCGCGACCGGAAACTGTATCTGTTTCTCGATGAAGTTCAGGAAAGTCCCCAATGGGAGGTGGAACTAAAAGCCCTTTACGACCTGGAACAGTTGAAGATCTTCTGCACCGGTTCCACATCATCGTTGCTGACGAGGCAGGATGGTAAACTGACGGGCAGGCAAATCGTCAGCACCGTGTTTACCTTAAGTTTTCGAGAATATAATCAGTTTAAGGGCGAGGCGCCCAGCCTCTCCGAAGATTATAAATACGAACAATTGGCAGAAGACTATCTGAGCATTGGCGGCTACCCGGAACAGGTCCTGAATCCATCCCAGGAATACATGGTCAACCTGCTGGAGGATATTCTTGCTCGTGACCTGACTCGTCTTCATTCCCTGAAAAAGTCTTATATCCTTAAGGATTTATTAAGATTAATTGGCGC
>JBAWYD010000197.1:0-2568 GCA_037143735.1 Deltaproteobacteria bacterium | reverse complement strand
CTCGACATGTCATCAGCGGTGTTGATCTGGATTTGCTGGGGTTGCTGTGGATCAGCCTTATCAGCCATATTGCCCTCCTTTGTTGCACGATTAAAAGGTTTAAATTATCCCGATTGACTTGACTCGTCTTTTTTTCACCCGTCATGTCGAAAAAAGAAATGAAAAGGCGTGCCAGATCGAGCCGGATAGCTAGTCTGTGAATCCAAGCCGCATGGATGATGACCAATGCCGGACAGACGCTGAATGCGGCCTTGATTTCACCGTTCATCTTTTTTTCTTATTCTCGGTAATAATATTCCTTGCGGCCGCCCTTACCGCTGCCGGCAAGAATATCCATTCATATTCCAACACATGCTTCTGAAGTTTCTCAGCGCCTTCCTCCAGGCTGAGGGTTCCTGTGTGCATCCCCATAATGATCTCATTGGGAATTTTTACCGGAGCCCTCATGATGACGGGCCCCTGATCGATGGGAAAGCCAACTTCGTGAACCGTAACGCATGTTTCAAAGTCATCTTCCGGCTTAGCAACTTCACGGTAAACCATATCCATGACATCCGACAGAACGCGCTCGTGAATCTTGAGGCCATACATGTGCCTTCCACCGTGCCTTTGGGTATCGGCCGGATGAATATTGATCATCAAGACACCTTCAATGGGGTACAGTTCCCAGACACAGCCCGCCAGGATGAGCAACCGAATATTCTGATCTTTGATATATCGATTCAATCGTAGGTTAAAATCAGGCACTTCCTGTTTGCTCCTGCACTCGATTACTACGCTCTTTATCTTCTGAATTTCCGCCTTCCCGATACAGCCCGCGCTGCCTTTGGTGCTTATAAGCCGAAGGTCTGCAAGTTCGGGCATAAAGCCCATATTACAAGCGCTCATAACAGCGTTTGCGTCCGTGCCGCTGCCGGACGCAACGATTCCTGCGTTGATGCCTTCATCCATAACCATGCCTCCTGTAAAAGACAAAACCCCACTTTCTTTAGAAAAACAGGGGTTTTTTCAACAGCCTCCTGTTCCCCTCCAACTTTTTCTTTTATCCTTACAAAAATTTTACTACAAAAAATGAGATGATGCAAATGAACGCTGCATATTTTATCATGTTTTATCATTGACAAAAGATATTGCCGTGATATTCTGATAACCAATCTCTCGCTGCAATTTTCTTATTCAAATTCTTTCGGAAGTTGTTGACAGCTCTGTCTCGATTCAAACATCATTTTCGCTGCTGAACTCGCTTAATATAACAGGAAATTAGCGGTTCTCTTAAAAGATGAGATGATCAAGAAATTCCGATGCTCAACAGGAAGGCGGAAAGGTTGTGTACAAATTGAGGAAGCGTTGGAAAGCATAATTCTAAACGTCTATCTTTTTTTCAGAAAGGAGGGAACAACACATGATTTCCATAGATCTCTTAAAACAATTCGAGTTTTTTAAAGGGTTCAGCGAGGAACAAATTGAGAAACTGGCGAATATCGCTGTTGAGGAATCCTATAAGGCCGGTTTCCAGATATGGAAAAAGGGAGATCCCGCCGGTACATTCTCTATTCTGGAAGAGGGAAAGATTATAATGGTGATGGAGGCTTACATGGGGACCCACAGGCCTCCTATGCAGGTCACCGTGGATGTTGTAACAAAAGGAGATGCCCTGGGATGGTCGGCTGTTGTTGAACCTCACCAGTATATCTTGGGAGCCCGATGTATCGACGATTCAAAAGCCATTGCCTTCGATGCAGGAAAACTGAGGGAATTACTAAACAAAGACAGTCTATTGGGGTTTAAATTCATGCATGCCATCGCAAAAGTCATAGCCGCCCGCCTAACCCACACGGAGATCATCCTGGTTGGCGAGAGGGGGCTTTCCACATTGACTGAGTTATGATTGAGGAAACGACCGCAACGGGTGATTCCCAGGATATCGTAAACGGAAGGACAGAGATTCCTCGTCTATTTCCATATTGATAAATTCCTGCCCCTTATCGGAGACAGGAAGCAATTTATCAACATAAAAAATGGTGGATGGTAAAAAGGAGGGAAAGAAACCATCCACCTCTATGTAAACTGAAAGGGACTATGAATGCCATCCCCCTCAGAACGTTTGGTTAGGGGATCGGTGGATGGCAAAGGAGGGAAAAGAAACCATCCACCGATTTAAAAATAAAATTCTCTTTACACGCGGAACTAATAATAAATCTACAATGTCTTATGATGCCGGCGAGACCTCCGAGAAATACCTTTCATGAATAATGTCATTAGATTATAATCTCAAAGGTTTCTTCCAGTCTCCAGAGGTCTCTTCTTTGCATTCTTAATATTGCAAAACAGATGCCAACATGAAACCGACAGTTCGAAGGAACTGAATCGATTGGTGCAAGATAGGAAAAAAGTCTTTCAAATGAAGGATATCAATTGCTTTGAGAATTATAGTTTATTATGATATTCCACGAACGGTCTGAAAACGCAACCTGCCGAAAAGACACAAACCGTGCGCATGCCGCACGGACAATTACGTACAATGCTGACAAACATAACGGGGCTGTGGCCTCGAAATGATGTTCATAA
>JBAWYD010000196.1:0-2575 GCA_037143735.1 Deltaproteobacteria bacterium | reverse complement strand
GGCGATTTTTGTTTCGATGCCCCGCTTCAAGGCTTTCAGGGCAATGACGAACGTCGCTCTGTCTTCTGGAAACCTGGTGGCACCATCCGAGTTATTTCTGAAACCAGCATGATGTCCCTATATTTACCGGGCAGGTAGAGTACACCCCGGGCCTGATAGTCCGCCGGGCCGATGGTACGGCGCCCGCTACCCTTGCCCGCCAGTTCCTTTACCGCCGCCTGAAACTTGTGGTCGGCATAACGCAGAAAGACCAGCCGCGGCCCAGAGGCGGGATTCGATGTTATTGCCGTTATGATTCATTGTTTCTCCATGGGACTGTTCCTTTGCCATCTAAATGGGGAGATGCATCTTCAATGTTATGTGGTTGTGGGTTACTGTTTGGATTTCTCCAAAGGCTGAGACGGGAAGGAGCAAAAGAATAGTCAAAAAGGTGGCGAGGATAGTTTTAACAAAAACCTCCTGCGGTTTGTTTTTTTAAGAAGTAAGGATATTCAGTATCTTCGTAAGCCTACATTATGCCTTCAGATTTATCAACGACTATTCTTCCCACTGTTTTTTGTTCTTGACGGGTAACATCACATGCGATATCATCCGAACCATGAGCAAGGCGGATAAACTTCTGGAACGTATGCGTAACAACCCGCAGGGCTGGCGGATCGAGGATGTCAAGACAGTTGCGGGCAGGTTCAAGATGTTGATGAGGGCGAAGGGCGGCAGTCACCACGTCTTCGGCTTTCCGTTCATTGACGAGGCGGTTTCCATCCCGGCGCACAATCCCATCAAAGCCGTGTATATTATCCGTTTTCTTGAATTGATAGACAAGATCAAAGAGGTATAACCTATGAAACCGAAGTTTACCGATTACTCTTTTGAGATCAAGCCTCTTGCCGCAGCAGAGGGCGGAGGTTTTTTGATCACTTTCCCCGATCTGCCCGGTTGCATGTCCGACGGGGAGACGCCGGAAGAGGCGATTTCAAACGGCAAAGACGCCTTTGACTGCTGGATGGAAGCACAGGTTGAATGGGGCAGACCAATCCCGGCGCCTTTCTCTACCGGAATGCCCGGCAAGTTTGTTCAGCGTGTTCCAAAAAGCCTCCATGCAAAGCTCTCCGCTCTTGCAAAGCAGGAGGGCGTCAGCATCAATACGCTGGTACTGTCCTTCATCGCGGAAGGCGTTGGGATGGAGGAGGCGCATGACCGACTTCATTCCCTGGATGGGGACACGATCTGATTCAATTTGATCAGGATGGAGTTTGCCACGCCAAGTGCGATACTCTTTTCCAGCCGGTTACGGTTGACTATATTTAACGATGTTGGAGAAATTCTTCGATGGTCAGGCCGATGTCACGGACAATCTGCCGTAAGAGGATGGGAGAGACGTCTCTTTCCTGATGGCAAGGAACGGTGGTTCCTCTCCCGTCGGGGTGGCGGAACTGCTTGTGGCTACCTTTCTGGCGAGCCTCAGTAAACCCGAGACGTTCAAGAATGGCAATAACTTCCGCTGGTTTCAGTACGGCGCGAGATCCCATAGTCACGCCACGACGACGCTCTGGGTACCGACATATTCGGTCTCCAGTTTCGGCTCTCCGTCCTCCAAAAGCAATTCGACAACCTCTTTCAGGTTGTGATTCAACTCATCCAGGGTTTCCCCCTGAGAATGGGCGCCGCGCAGCCCTGGAATGTATCCGACAAAAAACCCCGTGTCATAGCACTTCTCTATGACGGCAGTAAAAACTCTCAAGTCCCTCTCCTTTCGTATATCGAGTTGGATGAAATACCCGATTACCGTGTATAAATTGTATGAAAACTTCCGGAATGTCAAGAGTTAAGGACGCAGCATTGGGGAAAAGGGGCCGATTGGCTTCATGACGACACCTCCTCTTTTCAGATAACTGCTTTTACAAACGTGTCGAAACCGACCCGCTCGATCGTTGCTGCCAGGCGTTCGGGGGCCACTCCATTCTCCCGGTAGAACGCGATGACCTTCCTGGCCAGCGCTACTGCCTGATCCGCTGTCAGGCCTTCGGCGAGCTCCCGACCCAGCTTCGGCGTCCCTCCGCCCTTGCCGCCAACGACCACCTTGAACCCGTTACCGGTGCCGAAGAACCCGATGTCTTTCATCCAGGAGTCGCTGCAGCAGTTGGGGCATCCCGAAACGCCCATCTTGAATTTGGCCGGCGCCGGTTTGCCATAGAACTCCTTGTCAAGGGCGAATCCCAAGCCAGGGCTGTCCTGTTTGGCACGTTTGCAGGCTCGCGTGCCCGGGCATATCTGAATGCTCCGTATTGTCAGGCCGATGGCCTTGGAACGGTCGGTGAACTCAGCCCAGGCGTTGTCCAGATCCTCTTCGCGTATACCAATGATGGCAATGCGCTGGGCGCCGGTGAGCTTCACGAATTTTGCGCCGTATTTCTCCGCCACGTCCGCGATCTTCCTCAACAGTGCAGGGTCGACAAAGCCACCGGGTATGTGGGGTGAGATAGAAAACGTCTCCAGATCTCTCTGAATGATCGCCCCTTTTTCAGGGATGTTTGTCTTTGTCATGATTTTCACCACCTTATTTTTCTGATTTTCC
>JBAWYD010000195.1:0-2584 GCA_037143735.1 Deltaproteobacteria bacterium | reverse complement strand
GCTTGGGTGACATATTAGGTGATTGGGATCGGACTATTGACAATGGTTGATATATTTGTAGTACAATAATTGTGCGTCTGGGATGAGTCGCCAAGCGTCTCAACTTAGGGCTTTTAGCCCAAAACCCAGTCGCTTTTTTTAGGCAGGGGGGTAGAAAATGTATTTGTGCTACATTGACGAATCCGGCACACCAGCTCTTCCAGGAAACACTTCCCATTGTGTTCTCGCCGGTATTTCAATACCAATATCGTTCTGAAAGAGTTACGAACAGGAAATTGAAGTCATAAAGAAAAACTACAATTTGGGAGACAAAGAAATACATGTTGCTTGGATTCTCCGATCGTATCTTGAACAGTCTCGAATTGCAGACTTTGATTCCCTCGATTACAGACAGCGCAAAGCCCAAGTTGAAAGCCTGAGAAAAGCGGAATTGCTTCGGCTTCAAAGAGCCAAGAACCCTAAACAATATAAACAAACACGAAAGAACTATCGGGAAACCGAGAATTACATCCATCTGAGTTACGATGAGAGACGGAACTTCATAAAGGAACTCGCTCTGTGCGTATCGAAATGGGGCTCTGCAAGATTATTTGCCGAGTGCATTAATAAAGTATACTTCGACCCTGAACGAACAACCAAAAGTATAAGCGAGCAATCATTCGAGCAGATTGTTTCCAGATTTGAGACATTCCTTCAGCACGTTAGCAAGGGCAGCCCAACCATAAGTGGATTGCTTATTCATGACAACAATGAAACTGTTGCCAAAAAACACACTGCCTTAATGAAGAAGTATCACCAAGCCGGCACACTGTGGACAGACATCAAAAACATAATCGAAACACCGCTGTTTGTTGATAGTGAATTGACCAGCATGGTACAAGTCGCCGATTTGTGTGGCTATGCTCTGCGGCGGTATCTTGAGAATGGCGAAGAAGAACTCTTCGATTCGGTTTTTCAACGTGCAGACAGAAAAGACGGAGTTGTGGTTGGTGTGCGGCACTTCACCAAGCAGGGTTGTACCTGCAAAATCTGTAGTGTGCACAGGAAGTTCAACATTCCGTAATTCAGAAGTCATTATTACTCCCTAACAACTGGTTACAGCAGACGGCGCTACGCGCCGCCGCTGAACCGGAGCGCGAAACCTCCAAAGCGGAAACACGCAAATAATCGAGAGGGAAAACAGGTCAGTGAACAGAAAAGGGGACAGACTACTCTTTCAGCGGACCCCAGAGCCGTTCCCTGCGAATTGAACTAAGGGCAGCCACTGATTTCCTGTCTCTTTTCCCCGCCTTGACAGTTCTGCCGGCTTTCCCTCTTGCCCGTTTCAATGGAAACCGTTTCTCCAGATCGTTGACGAATCCCTCATCGCCCGAAAGTAGATTGACGAAGGAGTCGCAACGAACGGAGTTTTTAAAATGAGCATGATAAGCGGTGGTGGATCAGGGCGCCAACGGAAGAATTCATACGGTTCCTTTTCCCGGCCGTTAAGAATAATTGGTGGCTGTCCCCAATTCTTCCCAAGTCAGGTTGAACCAAATGTTTACTTTCTTCAATCCTATTCAATCAACTTTTCGAGAAGTTCCTTAAACTTCGCAATGTGTATAGCATCAGCGAAGCAATGATTCAGTTGAACAGAATATGGCATTAATACTCTCTCATTTTCCTTAAAAAACTTTCCCCACGACAATCTAGGCACGGAATCCCCTTTGGTAACATTGATTGTATTAGACAATTGCGTGAATGATATCCATGGTATCGATGTGAGATATATCAAATCATCTCGTTGTTCATCTGCATTGGATGGAAAGTATTCCTTTTGATTCTTCGACTTATTCCTGGCTTCAGCTATGAATTCATCAACATTGCTCTTCATATCAACCGTAACAATCTTGAATAAATCACTATCCCTATCCAGGTCGGTGAAAGATGGATTCAATACATCATGCAGAACCACCTTCCCATCTCTATTCCTGTATTTGAATTCTTCAATTTGATTCGCACAATATGTCGAGTAATATATCATTGAATAATAGAAAGGGCTCTTTTTTTCTTTAATGTCCCTTATAAACGTCGTTATATCAATATTGAAGCTAATACTATATTGCGGATAATCAAGATTTCCGAAAAACTTGAAATGAGTTTTCCGTTTCCATGTACCGATATCTATTTCCTTCATGACTGCCTCTCCCTTCAGATCTAGCCTCGCTATGTATTAGTATCATGAATAGTCAACGCGCGTAGCGTCAAGCTAAGGAGAGCGATAGGGTCAGGTCTTTAGAGATTTAGCATTCCTTCCTTGTTCTGCGAATCAAAACAAAACAAAAGGGACAGATTTGTTTTCTCATACCACGCGAACCTCTATTCTCAAAAATAAATCTGTCCCCTTTTCCAGGCGCTTCTCGATGCCTCGCTCCATACCATACTGGAGAAGTCCGGGTCGGTCCAGCCCGGCGAGTCTTGGAATGAGATCAGTGCAAGAGCGTCTGCCTAAGTTAGTCAACAATTGAACAACGTCCCTGAGGATCACTCCGGTAATGTGACGACATCCCTGAACTTCCCGACCATCATATTATCTGGATGCATG
>JBAWYD010000194.1:0-2592 GCA_037143735.1 Deltaproteobacteria bacterium | reverse complement strand
GCGGCATTTCGGGCGCCATTCAGCATCTGGCGGGAATGGGCTCTTCAAAATATATCGTGGCGATCAACAAGGATCCGGACGCTCCGATCTTCGCGAGGGCCGATTACGGCATTGTGGATGATCTGTTCAAGGTGGTTCCTGAACTCACAAAAGAAGTCAGGAAACTGCTCGCATAATGCGAGACTTTTGCATAACTCCTCCATTCGTCATTCCGGGCTTGACCCGGAATCCAGGAAATACTTGATAATACTGGATTCCGGCTTTCGCCGGAATGACAAAATTGCCCGTTTTATACAGTTATGCAAAGGTCTCAATACGGGGATCAGTGGACCCCCATCCCCCGACGGAGGCGTTATGGAATTGTCGAAGTTTTCGGTTGGCCATGAAGGCAGGGAAGTCTTCTGGAATGCTGAGCATTTTGAAGGTCTCCTTTTTACCTTTACAGCCGTTGCCCTTGCCATATTTGCATACGGCGTTTACCGACGATGGCAGATGTGGACCGCTATCGGAAAATCGGAGGCCAGAAATGACCGCATGGGCGAGCGGATCAAAATGCTCCTCGTCAACGGCCTTCTTCAGATCAAGACGTTCAAGGACGTCTATCCCGGTATCATACATGGCCTGATTTTCTTCGGGTTTTTCGTTTTGATATTCGGGGCGGCGTTTGATGCGACGGAATTTCACATTGCCGAACCGCTGGGTGTTCCCTTTCTGACGGGCAGGTTTTATCTTGTTTTTTCTTTTCTGATGGAGCTGTTCGGCTTGTTTGTCCTGATCGGCGTGTTCCTTGCCCTCGACCGGAGATACATCACACAGCCCGACCGGCTGGGATACAAGGGAGATCCGGATAATACGCCGGATGACGCCATTGTCCTTTTTTTAATCGCAAGCATCGTCATCACCGGTTTTGTGATTGAGGCATTAAGGATCCACGTAACCAATCCCCCCTGGGAAGTCTGGTCTTTTGTTGGCTATACCCTGTCAAAGGCCTTTGCCGGTGTGGATCATGATACGGCAAGGATGTCCCATAAGGTGATGTGGTGGGTTCATACCTTCATTTCCCTGGGGTTTATCGCCTACATCCCCTATTCGAAGATGTTACATATCATCACGATTCCTGCCAATCACTTTAAGGCCGCACTTTCGCCTGTGGGGCGCCTCGAACCCATCCGGGATTTTGAGACGGCGGAGTCCTTCGGTGCGGGACAGTTAGAAGATTTCACCTGGAAGCAGATCTTTGACGCCGACGCCTGCACCCGTTGCGGACGATGTCAGGACGGCTGTCCGGCCTATCTGTCCGGGAAACCCCTTTCACCCAAAAAAATGGTACAGGATCTGAAGACCTACTGGCTTTCGAGAGCCCCTCTGGTCTTGGCGGCAAAAAAGGCGGCGAAGGGCGCTGAAGCCGTTCCCGAGATACCGTCCCCGGAAAAAGCGATGGTGGGCGAGGTTGTTGATCTTCATGAACTGTGGGCCTGCACGAACTGCATGTACTGCATGGAGCATTGCCCGTCTTCCATCGAACATGTGCCGAAAATCGTCAACATGAGGCAATACAAGGTACTCATGGAAGCGGATTTTGCTTCCGAACTCCAGTTGACCTTCCGGAATATGGAAAACAATTCCAATCCATGGGGAATCGGCGCTCATCTCCGGGCGGAGTGGGCAAAGGACCTCGGGATCAAAACACTGGCGGAAGATCCCGACGTGGAATACCTTTTTTATGTGGGATGTTCCGGATCGTTCGACGACCGCGGGAAAAAGGTATCCCTGGCCTTTGCAAAGATCCTTAAGACGGCGGGCGTCAGGTTCGGAATCCTCGGCACGGAAGAGGGATGCTGCGGCGATTCGGCCATGAGGGCCGGCAATGAGTATCTTTCACAGGCACTCATGCAGGCGAACATCGAGATCATGAACGGTTATGGCGTGAAGAAGATTATCTGCACCTGTCCCCACGGATACAATACCATAAAGAAGGATTATCCCCACTTCGGCGGCAATTTTGAAGTTTATCACCATACGGAAATCATTGCGGGTCTGATTTCATCAGGAAAGATCATCCTGAAAAAACCCGTCGAGGGAAGTTATGCCTACCACGATTCCTGTTTCCTCGGGAGGTACAATAACATCTACGATCATCCCCGAACGATACTGCGGGCAGTTCCGGGCATTAAACAGGTGGAGATGGAAAGAACCCGGGACAGGAGCTTCTGCTGCGGCGCCGGTGGAGCGAGGATGTGGATGGAGGAAGATATCGGTGATCGCATCAATAATCTGAGAACCGATCAGGCCATTGCCGTGCAGGCCAGTGCGGTTGCCGTCGGGTGTCCTTTCTGCCTGACCATGCTGGCTGACGGGATCAAGGCGAGATCGGTGGAAGAGACGATGGCGGTGTTCGACATCGCCGAAATCGTCTGGCGGGCTATGGGCATGGAAGAAGAAAAACCCCCGGGGGATGTATGCGCCGTACCCGCGGAATAACGTTCATTTGCATTTTCCCGATTTGTGTCATTCCGGGACCTTTACCTTGGGAAACTTCCCTTTTCTGTCATTCCGGGCTTGACCCGGAATCCAGGGAATGGCTGAAAATAC
>JBAWYD010000193.1:0-2624 GCA_037143735.1 Deltaproteobacteria bacterium | reverse complement strand
CGGCGGTGTCGTTAGTTCATTAATTATATCAAATAGTTAAGTCATGTCTACGCGTAGACATGACCTTCGATTTCTCCCCAAAGTTGCCGCTTTGTAAAAGATTCGATTAGCTGATTAATAATAACGAGTGGCTGTCCCTCCTGGCTATTGGTTGGCATACATGCTAACGTATGTCGGCGGCAATTTTTCATAATCACTTGAAAGAAAGCATTTCTATAAAAATTACTGAATGCTCTCTTTCAGGAATAATCAACCGATTCAACAAAAGGGAACCTGTCATGAAGAAATTGTATTTATCAGATGCTGATAGTAAAATCGGCGGCGTATGTGGAGGCATCGGAGAATATTTTGATAAAGATCCAACCCTGATAAGAATTATCTTTATACTGGTTATCTTATTTTCATTGGGGTTCGGCGTTCTTGCCTATCTGGCAATGTGGCTCATCGTTCCAAAGAGGCCTGTAGGATTACAGGATCGGAAATAAACCGTGGTTCACGCAGCAGCAAAGGAGGATAGATATGGATTTTAAGACGCTCTTGACAAAAAGACGTTCCATCAGGGATTTCCAGGACAAAGAGGTGCCTCTGTCAATCATCAAGGAAATCATTCAGGACACCCGTCTTGCCCCGACGGCCAGGAACGGCCAGCCATGTAAGTTTATCACCATTCGGAACCGTGATTACATCAGAAAACTCTCAGACGAAAGTAAGAAAAATCTCCTGTCCGATCTTGAACAGGATCCCGAGTCAACACTGAAACAATATGAACTCCGTCTTCGTGACGAGAAGTTCAATGTTTTCTACAATGCACCCTGCCTGCTTTACGTCATTGGTCCTGAAGAGTTACATTCGCTCGATGTGGACTGCGCCCTGACGGTTGCCTACTTCATGTTCTCAGCGACATCGAGAGGACTGGGAACCTGCTGGATCGGGTTGGGGGCTCATATCCGTGACCGAAAAATCCTCGATGACATCGGAGTGCCCGTGGATTGTCAAATAGTGGCGCCGATTATTGTCGGTTATCCCGCCAGTATACCGCCTGCGTCAGAAAGGCATGCACCCGATATAGTAAAAATTATCTAAAAGAAGCACTCGGGCAGGTTATAAAAGGTAAATAATCAGAATTCAGCACTCACCCGCCCGTTGAAAAGAGAATTGAACAAAAGCGAGACATAAATGGATAGCCACAGACAAGATATAGAAAAACGTTTCTGGGATAAATTCGCAAAGAGGTACGACTCCTTTATGAAGATGGCTGCCCGTGAATATCCCGACCTCATCAACCTGATCCTGACCGACTTGAAACCGGACAATATAGTCCTGGAAATCGCCTGCGGCACAGGGATCATTTCCCTTGCTGTCAGTCACAAGGTTCATCAGGTATACGCCACAGACATTTCCGAGGCCATGATTGATATTGCAACCACAAAGGCAAAACAGAAGAAGATTCAAAACATCGTATTCAGCGTTCAGGACGGGTACTCCCTCAATTTTGAAGACCACACATTTGATGTCTGTATTATCGCCAATGCGTTTCATGTCATGCAGGAACCGGGGAAGGTGTTGAAGGAAATCAGGAGAGTCTTGAAGCCGGATGGCTTGTTGATCGCTCCCGGATATTGTCATGGTGAAAACTTGAAGGCGCGATTCATATCATGGCTCATAAGTTTGACAGGGTTTAAGGCATATCATAAATTCACGGTCCGTTCTTTCTCGGAGTTTATTGAAGGTGCAGGCTTTTCTATTTTAGAAAATCAGGTTCTGAAAAGTAGATTCCCTTTGGTTTATGTCCTTGCAAAACCTGTTTAATGACAATCCTCAATGTCTTAAGGATAACGATATTAGCAGCGCTACTTTCCACACGGGGAAACCCATCAGGCTGAATTGATCTGAACGTGATGGGTATTTTCATATGTCATAACACCTTCCATGAAATCTTTTTAATAGTCTTTATACCGGTGGATCAACCCTATTTATAATGCACGGCCAGCCATACCGTTTCCTGATCCGGATCGGTCCATTCGACCCTATGTTTTTGGCGCCTGCCGATATGGACGTAATCTCCGGGACTCAGTGTGATCAGTTCATCCCCATCCTCGAATCGCAGCCCGGCGCTTCCTCTCAGAAGAATCACCCATTCGTTGTCATCCTGATCATACCAGAAGCCCTTTGGCGAGCAATGTCCTTTTGAGACGATCCGTTCTATTCTGAATGTTTTTCCATCCAGAAGCGCTTCTGATAGCTCATTTTGAAATTCAGGAGGAATATGGGCATAGAGATTTTTCGTAACAATCATTTTACAGCAACTCCCCAGGCTTCCCGACGTTGATCACATTCAGAACCGTGCTAATGAACCTTATGATCACCCGGCTCAATGACTTTGACGCTCCCGAATTTTTCTTCGTATTGTTTAAAATTTACCATCATGGTTTCGATCATTCTCTTAACATTAGCGGGGCTCAATATTATTCTCGAAACCAGATGAGCGCCATTGGGTGAGTTTAGAATCCAGTCAAGAATAAATTCATCGGGGCTATGCGATACAAACATCAAATTGCTGTATCTGCCTCTCGACATGTCATCAGCGGTGTTGATCTGGATTTGCTGGGGTTGCTGTGGATCAG
>JBAWYD010000192.1:0-2653 GCA_037143735.1 Deltaproteobacteria bacterium | reverse complement strand
ATGACAGCGGAGGAACGTCATGACAGCGGAGGAACGTCATGACAGCGGAGGAACGAAATGACAGCGGAGGGTCGAAATGACAGCGAATCCCTTCTCGCAACAGAACCAGGAAACTTAAAGTCAGGTCTTTGCATATAGCAATTTGCTCCGGTTGTTCCGCGCTGCGAAGAATTGGCGCCCTGCTGCTGCGGATGGAAGACGGAAACATATTCAAGCCTGTCACCTCGCAGGGAAGAAGCATTAAGCTTTGGCGCTCTGAACTTGGTTCGGGCACAAGTGGGGAAAGCTAAAGAGAATGCTAAAACTAAAGACCAGACCCCATCTTTTCCTACCATGCCCAACCTGTATCGCTGCCCCTGATTTTCGATGGAAAATATTCCTTGACACGAGAAAACAGCCCTCCTATACTCCGAACCGTCAGAAGCAATACCCTATCAAAATCAAATTATCAAAAAATCCCATGACCACAAGCAGGCAATTATTTTCGATAAGGCGACACGTACAAAAATACAAAAGGAGACGGATTTATGTTAAAATTTTCCCGCGGTATATTATTGCTTGTGTTGCTAAATATCTGTCTAATCTTTGGCTGTGCGACCAGCAGCAACACCACCATAAAAAATTTCCCCGTAGTTGTTTTCTCGGATGTTCATTTCGATCCTTTTTATGACCCCTCCCCAACTACTTTTAAGGCGTTTGTCGCTACGGAAGCTGCCGGTTGGGCGAATATTTTCAAGGCATCAAGCATTGTAACGCCTTCGGTCTGGGGCAAGGATACCAACTACCCATTGTTCGCGCTTGCACTTTCCAGCATAAGGCAGAACCTGGGAGCAAGCCCGCTCATTATTTTAACCGGCGATATTCTTTCCCATCATTTCGCGCAATCATTTTACGCACTTTATGGGAGTCCGAATCCGCCGGGTCCTACAGATGTTGCAGCCATGCAGACCTTTGCCGACAAGACGGTTGCCTTTTTTCTTGAGCAGGTGAGGGCGTACGTAGGGAACATCCCCGTCATGTTCGCTGTGGGAAATAACGATTCATATTACGACATGGGGCCAGACAGCACTTTTCTTGCCAATACGGCGGAAGCTTATTACGCCAACTGTGTGAGTGGCACGGTAGATCACCAAGCCTTTCTTGATACCTTCTTGAAGGGAGGATATTATTCTGCTCAGCCGCCCGGAACAAATTTGACGGTGATATCGCTCAATACAGTCATGTTTTCCCCAGATTTCACCTCTCCCCCTGACGGCAACGACGCCGGCAGCAAGAATGAGCTTGCCTGGCTTGATTCAACCCTGGCTTCAGCTAAAGCTGCAGGCAAGAAAGTTTGGCTCTTGGTTCACATTCCTCCCGGCGCAAATATACTTAAAACTTCCCAAGATGTTGATGAGAACGGTCACATTGCAACTGCTACGACCACGATGATGTGGAACCAGGATGTTCAGGCAAGTTTTCTGCAAATACTTTCGAAATATCCGGGCCTGATAACTCTGAATCTTGCCGGGCATACCCATATGGACGAATACCGCATCATGGCTCCCGATGATGTGCTTGAACTGACGCCCGGCATAACTCCCAGATCGGGCAATAATCCCGCCTACAAGGTCTTAACATTTTCTAGCGATACATCGCCCGCTGCTGATTACACCATCTGGAACTATGACCTCGCCACCGACCCGGCGCAATTCAACAGCTATTACACTTTTTCCACATCGTATGCCATGCAGGGTCTTCTGGATAATTCACTGGCGCAGCTTTTTCCAGAGCTTGTCACGGATAATGCAAAACAAGCGCTTTACAGAACACATTATTATTGCGGGCATACGTACTCTGCCCCTACCTTTAATCCGATTACCGATACGAACTGGCCGGTTTTCTGGAGCGGCATTGGAAAAATGGGGCAACAAGAGCTCATCGATTCCGTAAACGCATATTGAACGGCATAGAGGCATCCTCGTCGCTGAAGCGATGTGGTTCAGGTTGAGCAATGAGAAAAGGGGACAGATTTATTTTTCCCTACTACACTCAGGGCGGATTGCCAATTTACTGTCCCCGAGCGTAGCGATCTACGGAGCAGCTTCCCGGCCGCAATGATTACTTTGGCCCAGGCTGCATAGCATTCCGCTCGCTTTTCTCCCTGCCGGCAAGGAAATAAATCGTTCTTTCTCAAAATGAGTGGGTAAGGCAATCTGAGGGTGAACAAAGTCTCCGGGATCATCGCCTTTCCTGGGACCGTGGCGCCCCAGTGCGGCATCAGCAGAGACGAGAGGGAAGACAACTGCCCTGGAGAGCAACCACTGCGAAGATAGAGCTCCCGTGGTTATCTGCCCCACTTCGACACAGAACGCCATGAGGGTGGAGGCAATTCAACGCGGAACAGCCTGCGGCGCCATGTCATAGAACACCCTGCCGGGGGATTTCGTCGAACTTCTTGAGGGGCTCACTTTGGTGAAGATCGCATTGTCGTGGAAACGATGCGGCAAGGTGGATACTGAGAACAGGAAGCCAGGGGCGCCGCGGTCCCAGGTCAGAATAGACTCTTTAGATCATCACAAAAAGAGAAAAAGGGGACAGATTTATTTTCCTGTTTTACCATGATCTTCTCGATTTCCTCCACAGGATCCGATTCTTCGCTACTCTTAGGCTG
>JBAWYD010000191.1:0-2674 GCA_037143735.1 Deltaproteobacteria bacterium | reverse complement strand
CGGGATTCTTGACGCCGACGGCTCGTAAATGGCGGTGAACATCATGATCGATGAAAGTCGTGCCGTCATTACGCATCGCGGACTCTTCAATTACGATCCGGTACGGCGGTTTGCCGGGACGAAGCGTCGGGTATTGCTGTGCCACACGGCTCTTCGCATCCACCGTGGTATAGCCGATTTTCAGCAAGCCCCGATATTGAGGATTCGTATCCTCATAGGCGTAAATGGTTGGTTTGGAATTGGGCCGTTGGGGGAAGAATTTATCAGCGCTCATCGGACTCCCCCCTGCCGCCGTAAAGACGGTTTTGTGCAATGGCAATGGCCTTATGCAATTTATCGAGCAGAACCGCTTTCGGTGGAAGAACCGTGAAATAATCCGCCACCTTGATATTGCTTCGGTGCAATTGCAGTAGTTCGACATGTTCCGGATTTTTTCCCGCGCACAAGATTAGACCGATGGGCGGGTTTTCTCCCTCCACCGATTCATATTTCTCAAGCCAGGCAAGATATAGCTCCATTTGGCCCTTAAATGCGGCATCAAATTCACCGATCTTTAAGTCGATGGCGATTAGGGATTTCAGCCGGCGGTGATAAAACAGTAAGTCGATGTAATAGTCCCTATTGTCGATGGTGATCCTCTTTTGGCGGGCCAGAAAGGCAAAGTCCGACCCCAGCTCAATGATAAACCTCTGTAATTCAACCACAATTGCCGATTCCAAATCTTTTTCGGAATAGGTGTCTTTCAAGTCGAGAAAATCCAGGAAATAAGGATCTCGGAATACCAGATCAGGGGTAATCTGACCGCTCTTGCCGAGCTGTTCGAGTTCATTTTTGATCGTCTCTTCCGGCTTTTTGCTGATGGCCGTGCGTTCATAAAGCATCGAGTTGACGCGTTCCCTGAATGTGCGCACGCTCCATTTTTCGAGTTTGCAGATTTCAATATAGAACGTGCGTTTGAGAGGATCACCCATGAAAAAAAGAATGCGAATATGAGACCAACTCAATTGTCTACACAGCGTGTAGACAATCTTTTTGTCGGGGAAAATATCCGCAAAGCGGAGGCAATGACGCAATTGTTTTTCGCTCCAGCCGCTGCCGTATTCTGCCTGTAATTGTCGCGCCAGCAATATGACAATCTGCTTGCCATATTCGGCCCGCTTATCTTTCAGCACCTCTTCGTTAATTCGTTTGCCGATCTGCCAGTACAACATCGTCATCGTGGCGTTGACCGTCACGGCGACCTGCTGGCGGCTTTGTTCGATCAGCGTTTTGATTTCGCCGACCAGGCTCTCAAGCGGCTTCAATGCAGACTTACTCACTTTTCACCTCCATCGGGCGAACAATTGAATCTATAAAAGCGATTTCGTCGTCTGAAAGGCCGAAATGAGTGTAGAGTTTCGAGTCTGTCCATACTTTCGTCATAGGCAAAAGGGGCACAAAGGAAAAGCGATCCTTTGTGATGTGCTGCGTATTCTTGCGCAAACCGACCAAAAACCGGAGAAACTTTGTCCTCAGATAGTTATCCAAATTTTTTGCCTCGATTTCGGTTTCGTAAGCGCCAACTACAAGATATGTCTCTGTGCAAGCACTGGGAGGCGGTGCTACAATAGGCCTACCCATTATCATGCGTGGATAATCGCGAGCTTCGCCACCTTCTCCATAAGCCATAGAAATTAACACCTTCCAAACCTCTATCATATCTATGCCGTTTGTAATGTCCGACTTTTGTATATTACCGACTGCCTTATTTGCATACAATGTAACATTCCCTTTCCCCGTGGGCTGAACAAAAGTCCGTAGGCCAAAGGGTTTCTGTCGAGAAACCTGTTCACTCATTGGCGGGTATTTCTTTGCCTTAACCTTTTCCAGAATGGAAATAGCTTTATTGAACCGAACAAATGTATCAAATTGATCCAAAGGGCGTTTCATCGTATCATACATGCCATTCATGTGTGTAGTCACACGACATGGGCCGCTGTAATCCCGCTCCCACAGAAAATAGCATACACCGCCAATAACCTTAACGCCGGGGAAAACGTCAGATGCTATTGGATGGTCAACCAAATGAGAAATCCGGCGATCCTTAAGCATGGTATCACGAAAATGATCCAAGCCCTTACCTCCGGCAAACCACCGAGAGGGTATAATCATTGACAGAAATCTCGGATTAAGCTTTTTGGCTTGTTCAGTGAAAATATGGTAGATAGGCGATGAACCTGCACTATCGCCCGCATCACTCAACTGATACGGCGGATTTCCCACAATCACATCAAATTTCATATTGAATATCTCCTCCAGTTTTTCGGTGTGGATAAGCTGATAGGCGTGGGTTTCCAACTCATCGCCCCGGTCATATTCCTGCTGACTGGCTCCGCAGAAAACGCACCTCCCGCTTGCCCAAGTATGCAAAACCCGATCAAAGCGGATATTGCCCTGCGGTTTATCGAAAGCATCGCAGACGGAATATTTCCCGTTGGCCGTCTTGGAACAATAAACCGACCGGCGGGAAAGCAGGGATGTCAACTCCGTTATGGCGATGCCGAAGAGTTGGTTATTGAAGATGTGGTTTGCTCTTTTCTGCCGGTTGGGAATCTGCTTCTCTAATCCCGCCATGAGCCGCTTGGCGATCTCCCGCAGGAACACACCGGACTTGCAGACCGGATCAAGGAATCTG
>JBAWYD010000190.1:0-2679 GCA_037143735.1 Deltaproteobacteria bacterium | reverse complement strand
GCTTGGCCCGCCTCGGCCACCGTTGTATACTCGCGGCCCATTGGATGGAACGCTAAAAATCCAACCGGATGCGGAAGGAAAGGACGCTGAGACCATGACCGAGAATAGCGAGTGCGAACCGCACCATCAGCTGATGAAGTATGACGGGAACTATTGCGTTGTCTTGACGTGGGGGCCTGTCGGGAGCATCGAGGGGGGTGATAGAAGCTGGCGCTTCATCACACAAAAAGGGGAAGCAATAAACGTCCGTCCCGTTCAACTCCCGTCGAATGCAAGCCCTTTATGTGTCCCAGCGCAAATTGAATCTTCCTTGAGAGTAGTCAGACACCTTGTCAACGTAGTTAATGGGAGCACTTCCTTTAGCATATTTGATCCGAATCCTCCCAATCCCAAAGATTATGCCAGGATGACGGCAAAAGGACTCTTTGAAATCAACCTTTTTATCGGGATGCACACAGACAAATTTCCCGTGCTGATCCCGAGTTCAAAAGGTGGTTACACGGAGACGAAGCGGGCTGAGCTTGCGAAGCTACTGACCGATCCGAATGATCCGGGCACCAAGATACTGATGGAGATTATGATTTTCATCATGGAAACATGCAAACCGATAAAGTATCCGGTAGATGAGGGACCAGTGAGTGTGCAAGACAGGGAGCTTCGAATGGTCTTACAGTTTATTGAGGAGCAAGTAGGCAAAGAAATAATGCTGTCTGTTCTTCAATCTGGCGTCGAGATAGCTTTTTTTGATAGGCCCGCTCTCATCGAAGAAATTGAAATAAGGAACCTATCGAAGAATCCCGGGAAGATGTTTTCCGGTCGGTTTGCTCAATGGGTCCAAGAGACAATGAAAACGCGAGGCATCTCTGAGAGCGAGGCGGAGCAATTCCTTGCGAAGCACGTGACCTTCCTTGCTAAGTGCGAAGGACGGCGAAACATGCACATCTATCCCATTGAGGACATAACGGTGGATGTGCTGGACATCAAAGAATTGGACAGTTTTAAGATCACTCGAGCTGACTTTGAAAGAAGTGCAGCACGCTTGGAGAATTATTGTCTTGGGACGGCGGAAAAGGAGTCGCCTACAACGGGAATAGAAACAAGCACTACTCCCATCGCCTCCGCTCAGCCCCCCACATCACCGGTCGCCGAACAAAAAGGTGATACAGGAGATCTTGGCCGCTTTGCACAATCACAGCAGATGCTTTCCAGTGGAATTTTGATAACCAAGGGAGAGCTTGTGGAGAAGATGGATCCGGCTGACATTATGCTATTCAATCTACTCGTGACATCCAATTCCAAACGCAAGGGATGGGCGCTGAGCTACAGGGAAATCGCTGAACGTATGGGAGAGAAACTAAGCCATATGCAAATATCAAGGCGGCGCATGGAGATAGAAGAGAAATACGGCTCCGAGATCACATGGTACATAGCTAAGGCCCGCCAGAATCAAACGCGCGGCGGCAAGATTAACCCGGATAGATGTTATTCAGGCCCGGGCCGCGCGATCAACACCAACCCCCCTCCGGAGAACCCAAGCGAATCCGATTAAGTTACACCGATCGTTTGTAACATGTCCGTTTATGTTACACCGTTTGTAACCTGCCCATTTCCACATAGAACACGTAACATCCTGCAAAGGCGAGGGTTGCTTCAAGCAGCCCTCGCCTTTTTTGTAACGTAATGGTTACACGGCACCCTAGGGTATAGACACGAACGGATGAAGAAGAACATCGGAGGAGCCAGATTATGAAAGCACAACGGATGAAGGCGGCGCGGATGCTGAACGGAATGACCCAGTTTGACCTTGCCCAGCGTGTCGGATGCACGGAGGCACTTATGAGCAAGATCGAGACGGGCCGGGCCAGGCCGGACAGAGAATTAAAGGAACGAATTGCCTGCGTCCTGGCAATTAAGACATGGGAGGTGGGCATATGAAGACGGAAATCGAAACCACGATTACCCCCATTTCAACGGATGCTCATTTTCAATCGTGGATGATCGCCCCGGAAGATCGGCGGGCGGCGGCCCACGAGGCTTTGATCGGTGCGAGCGCGGAGCAGCAGGCAGAGATTGGGGGCACCATGACGATCTCAACAGCAGCGGATCGGTCCACGATAAGTCGTCCGACGGTGTATAGGGCAATTCGTGCCGGCGCCCTCGTGGCCGCCCCGTTATACCCCGGCGGCAATCCGCGAATCCGTGAATCCGATTTTCGGCGTTGGATTCAACATCGGGGGAACAAGGCGTGAGTGGCGCTTTTTACCGCCGAAGAATCAGGTCCACGTCGAGAGGGCACCGGCGCGCGTCTTTTTTGCAAATCCTGATACCTGCAGATCAATTGCAGCTTTGAATACTGAAGACTTAGGCACCAGGCAAATCGGGAAGATCCTGCATGTCATCCCTATGGTCCTGGCGGTGAGGGACCGCGAGCCGGCAAGTATAGATGCGCCGGCGCTGGCGGACGCGGGTGCAAAAACGATCGAGGCGGCTGGTCCTGGTGACGCCGGTGCCTGGCGAACGAAACGAGCATCAAAGTATAGATATAGCTGGGACGATTTACGGTGGCTTCGATCTGAATACAATCGGCGAATCGGTTTTGGCGCAGGAAAAGAATAGAGGCGCCCTGGGGCGATTCTGGGGCCCGTGGCCAGCGCCAGAACGATCGAGGCGGCTGGTCCT
>JBAWYD010000189.1:0-2680 GCA_037143735.1 Deltaproteobacteria bacterium | reverse complement strand
TACCCTCGGGCGTCGTAAGCCAGGGTGTCACATTGATGCTGTCATCATTGTTCTTGAAGATATTTCTCTCATCGGGCTGCGCCTTTCCCCACCAGTTGTTTGTCGCGTCTACCCGTATGGTGGAAAAGGCCTGAATATCCGTAATGTCATTTTTTATGAAATTGTTGTAATTGATCTTCGGCCTGGACATGCCCACAGCCTTAATCCCACCCTCCCCAAGATTTTCCGTAAAGGTGCAGTAGGAAATTTTTGGAGCCGAATCGTTACGACAGAACACGCCGCTCTGGGCGTTCTTCGCAATATGACAGTAGGAAATCTCCGGTGTGCCGTAATGTATATCAAATGCCGTGTCGGCATATTTAACGACACAGTAAGTGAAAAAACTGTTTACTTTCGTTCCTTTTCCTTTAAACTTCACGGCATTGGCATAAAAGCCGGGCGAGGGCGACGCGCCTGATGCGGTGAAGACGATGGGGTTTTCTTTCGTCCCTCTGGCTACAATACCACCGTCTTCCGTGATAATGGACGTATTCTGGTCATACAGGATGGCGACCCCCGGTTCAATATAGAGCGTTGCACCGCCGTCAATCACCACATCCTTTGATACCCTGTACGGACTGTTGGACATAATGAGGAATCCGTCTCCTTTGATCGTACCGCCCAGCATCTGGGAAAGGATGGGAAGTTCGAGTGGCTTCCCTTCGGGATAGGGCGCATTCAGCACCGATTTGATATTGATCTTCCCCTGAATCACGGAGAGGATTTCCAGGCCCTTGGCGCTTCCCCACCAGTTGTTCAGGGCATTGACCGCTTCCCCCGACATTTCACCCGCCATATCAAACGGTTTGTTGTCCGTGATATTGTTTCCAGTGATTGTGGCCTGACTTTTCTGCACCACAATGCCTGAACCCTGATTCCGCATAATTCCATTGTGAAGAATCACAGGGGCGGCAGACTGGACGAGAACCCCTCCCTTCATATTATCCTGGATTTTGTTATCTGAAAGTGTGGGTTGCGCCCCGTCTGCAATCAGAATGGCGGTGTCCCTGTTCTTGCGGATCGTATTTTTGACCACCTGGCCTTTGGAAAACACCCCGAGAATCTTGACGGCCGTCCCGTTGTCCGTCAGTTCACAGGATTCTATGCGAGGCGAAGAGGCCTGGCAGGTGATTCCTGTGACGGCACCCTTTATGCGGCAATACTTGAGCAGGTTTTCCTTATCCTTCACATTGTTGAAAAGAAGGCCTTCCCAGAATTTTCCAGACTCTGCTGCGTCAAATACGGTGACATGTTCCTCATCTCCCTGGACATTCAGACGTCCTTCAATGACAATCGCCCCTCCTTTCGAACGAATCTCCGTTCCCGGCTCGATGGTGAGCACCGCCTTGTCCTTTATGATAACGGTATTTTCAATAATATAAGGACTTGCGCCGGCATACCATGTCGTGTCGGACTCGATGGCGCCGGATACCGGTGTCGGCCCCGGAGCCACTGGCATTCCGACAATGGTGTCCGACGGCTCGCTTTCATTGCCGGCCAGATCAACCGCCGTAACCTGATAGTAATACTTCTGGGCATTGACCAGCTTTTCATCCCTGTATTCATTAAACTCCGTTTTTGAAATCATCTGGAAGCCGCTTAGAGGGGTGCTACTGCGATAGATTCTATATCCGGCGAGATCGGAAGCGGATGATTTTTCCCAACCCAGAAGGGTGATGGTATTTCTTCCGACACTTTTTATATTCTTCACTTTGTCCGGCGGGATGGTATCGAGGGTCACCGTTCCAACGGCGTCAACCCACTCGGTCGTATTTCCCGAATCATCCCTGAGATAACCCGTAATCATTGCCTTAGTTATATTATCGCCGGGAATGACCTTGTAGGCGCCCAGATACCCGCCCGGTTCGATTTCCTGCATATCGACATTCTTCTTGTAATCACCGATATTGAAGTAGGCCTGCATCTTCGGCGTACCCTGGATAACGACCCTGATTTCGTCACCCGCTTTCTTCGGGTGATTCTTCGTGTCCTGCGTCAGCAGGGTAATCACGGGCGGTCGAAGCGCCTCTGCGATGGCGGGCGCGGGGATTGTCTTTACCATATCCCGGAACAGGTCATCACAAGCCCGAAGAAGTTGTATATCTCTGACATTCATGGCTGTTGCAACAACGGTGGCTATAAGACCAATGGGAGTAACGGAAATGCCCCCTTCGTGAATTCTCGCCGTGTGCTTGCCGCTCCAGAGAAAATTTCCCGTCTTGGTGTCATACATTCTAACCTCTGCACCGACGGATACCTGAGAATAGACGACGGCAAACAGTTTGTCGAAATTGGAAATTTCGCCATAAACAACGGCGTCCACACCCAGGATACTGCCCAGCTCCTTCGGGGATTTTTTGAATATAATCGCGGGATCAGTAAGGTCTGCCTTTCTCAGCAGGTTATCCACACGGTAGAGTTCCATATCCTTGAAAGGCATGGAACTGAAATGGTTGTAAAAACCCTTGCGAACCTCATCAGAACCTTTTTTACTCTCCGCCTGATTAAAGAAGGGAAGCACGGCAACCGTCTTCGGTATGTGTTTTTCCATATACGGATCAACCTTGTATTCCCCTTTAAACATATCCCGGATCTCAGGCGAAATCGCTGTTCCCTTGGTAGCCACCACGCAGCTCTGGGA
>JBAWYD010000188.1:0-2731 GCA_037143735.1 Deltaproteobacteria bacterium | reverse complement strand
CCTAGATGGGCTGGTACTCTGCGAACGATCTTTTCGGAATTTAGGCGCACGGAAAATCCACATCGGCGATATTGGAATAATCGAGTAAAGGAGTGGCAAGCCCCGCTTTCGCTCCTACAGTGACCCGCACGTGTCCTTCCCGGACCAGGCAGAGCATGTAGATCTGAACCATGCGTGTCGGGTAAGCCCATAGTCCTTCGGGCCGCCTATACCCATGAAGTTCTTGTAGAGGGTATCCATCTTCATGGTTTGGCCCTCGTCGGTCAACTTGTCGTCGATGAAGGTCCACATATCCTGAACATAGGCATTGCCCGAAACATCCAGTTCCTTTTCGGCGCTCTTTTTCATGATGTTCAGGCCGAAGCCGAAGTTTTGGGCCGCACTGATGTTCTGGTTGGGTTTAGTCCCCTTGGGAATGCGACCGGTCTTCACGATGCCGTTGATGACCTTGACGCCCTTGTCACGATGCACTTTCAAATGGCCCTTGGTCAGACCATCGATCTGGCGCCTGCAGGCCTCGTAAGCCCTGTAATCAGTCTCACGATTCGTCTTGATGGCCACCAGGCCCGCGTGGACCCCGCTCGGGTCCTCTTCGTATCGCACGGCTTCATCGAACAACTCCCACAAACGAATGAGTTCGCGGCCCTTCTGCTTGATCTGGTGCTTGAGGGTCTGGTGCATGAAGTGGATCGCCGAGCGCGTCGTGGTCAGTTCGTAGGTGATCGCCCGCAAGACCTCGATGGCGGGTTTGTGGAACGGAAAGAAGTGGCGGAAGTCCAGCTCGCCGATGCTGTTGGGCCAGGTGAATCCCCGCTTGTAATGGAGGTAGTAATTGCTGATGGCCGCCGGGTCCTTGATCTCCCGCACGCGGGCGAGAACGATATCGTAGTAGTCCTTGTCCTCCTCCAGTAGTTTGACCAGCTTCAGCCGATCGTCGGCGAGGATATTCTTGACGCCCATCTTGCTCTCGATGGCTTGCTGGGCTGCGCAGACCGTCCAGACGGGTAGATTGTGGATCTTCGCCAGGCGGTTCGACAACACGACCAAAGTCTTCTCGTCGTCGGTTCGCTGGTCTTCGTCCCGGTTCTTCATGAACAGCGACACCTCGTCCAGCACCAAAAGAACGCCACTATACCCCTCGGCCAGAATGGTCTGAATCGTGTGCTTGAGGATGTCTTCGGTCTCGGCCTCGATCTGCGGCTGAACCTTCAGATACTCGATGTAGAAACGCCAGAGCTTGTTGCCACAGCTCCGTTTGTACTCCGGGGTTTTGTTCTGCTGGATGGTGCGGATGAAATCGTCAACCTCTTCGAATTCGTCCTCGTCAAAGAACTTTGGGTCCCGCAGGAACTTGGCCAGGTCTTTCCGAAAGCGTTCCAGGTCTTCGGTAATAAACCGGTCGGCCAACAGCTCCACCGGATACAAGGCGATGTTCTTGCCGAGTTCGACCTGTATCTGCTCCTTGGCCGCGTCCAGGATGTACTCGGAGAGCCGCCGGCCCTTGTCGTTCAGGCCCACGGTTCCGCTGCCCGCTCCCACCAGCGTCTTGACGATGACAAAGATTCCCTTCGTTCCCTTGCTGCTTTTCGCCTCCAGACCATCCTCCCAAAAGCGAAAAAGGGACTCGCGCTTGCCACGACCGGAAGCGTCTTCCTTCTTTTTGACGATTTCCCAGGCATCCTTGCGTCCCAGAACCAGGGCGGCAAGACAACAGAGCAGATGTGATTTACCGGACCCAAACTCGGCCTGAATCCAATACCCCTGGCCCACGGGATTGTCCCTTCGCTCGGGTTTCCAGGGGGCGGCTATGTTGCGCAAGATGTCCGTGAGGAAGGGCCGGACCGGATCGATCTGGAACTCCTCGATGGTCTGCAGCTCCGGCTTGCGGGCCTTGCGGCCGGCTTCGGAGTTCGAGTCGGCCCAGACATGTTTTTCCAGCGAATACACGGAAATGATCTTGTCCGGCACCGTACAGATCTCTTCGAGGCTCTTTCTGATCGTGAAAAGGTTCTCGGCCATGGCTTATTCCTCTGTGTTTCTTGCGTTCACTTCCCGTCAGCATGCGCAATCTGTAGCAATTAGGGCAAATTCCAGCCATCGATCACCTGGCGTTTTCATAAACGACTTTTCCCTTGGCAACTATTTCTTCTTTGAAAAATGATTGATCGGCGCACAATTGATCGAATCCCTCCGGAATGTACACCTTGATATCAATGCCGACTTTAGGTTGAAGCAGCTTCCGAATCTTCTTGATCCATTCCAAAAACCCAGTTAAGTCTGCTCTGCGAGCACAAAATTGATACCGGAACATTCATGAGCCCGCCCTTTAAGGAACTTTCCGAACAAAATCACCTTCTCAGCAGCCCCCATACTCCATTAACAAACGAACGAGGCGGGTCAACTCCTGATCCAACAGTTTCTTAGGCTCCGGCGAATCTGTTTTGGTCATTTTTTGATTAACCTTTCATTCAATCAGGTTTTCAGCCCAGACCAGCACGGATTGAGCTAATCCGATGGCCTTCTGATATTCTTCCTCGGTGACCGGTTCGGCAGGACCGGGGTACCGCTGCCAGACATAATCGGACAGCGTGGCGGCTTCTTTGATTTCGTCTGTAAAAGAGAGTCCCATCTGAATCAGTCCTGTCAACAATTCCGCGATGTCATGGGTATAGCGGAAACGGGCGGCACGGTACACGTAAACAGCCTTGATCGCTTTTTCAGCAGCCTGTTG
>JBAWYD010000187.1:0-2737 GCA_037143735.1 Deltaproteobacteria bacterium | reverse complement strand
GGAGGGAAGCAGCCCTTCTGAACGAACACTTTCCCGTCATGACGGGCAGTCGCGTGACGACATGGTCCTTCTCTGTCTGAAGATTCAGGAATTTCTGAGGGGAGGCGCCGTTGAATTTTCTCTGAAAGAAATGGATATGAGCATCTGCTCAGCATTTCAGAGGGATGTTTACATGCAGACCCGGCGGATTCCGAGGGGGCGGGTCATGTCATACGGCCATCTGGCGGAAGCCATCGGAATCGCGAAAGGCGCCAGGGCGGTGGGAACCGCCCTGGCAAGAAATCCTTTTCCTCTCGTCATCCCCTGCCACCGTGTGGTCCGCACGGCGGGAGAACTCGGAGGGTTCGGAGGCGGTTTGAAACTGAAAAAAACTCTTCTCGAAATGGAAGGAATCACGTTTGACCGGAAGGAGAGGGTGTTGCAGAACTGTTTCTTTCATTAGTGCATCGCTTTATAAGGTCATTTCTTTCAGCATGGCCATCCCTCTCAATTTCTTGCGGTTAGATGCCTTTGATAATTTTTTGAATTACGAAGATTACGAATCATGGGCCGAGCGGAAAAGGATGCAGGACTATTCCGCCGCTTCCGGCAGGTCGAGGAGATATCGCCATACCGGGACCGCCTCGATGGTCCCGCCGCCGGTGTCGATCCTCTCCTCCTCGTTCTTAGTCACGATGATTCCGGTTTTCAGGCCGAGTTCCACCATCGCCTCCCGCAAGGCCTCCGTTTCCCGTTTCCGCGTCTTCGGCTCGGCCAGGGACTCGCACACCTGGACCAGCATTGGTGAGGGCCCGCGCATGGGGACAAGGAAGTCGACCTCCTTGCCGGTCTTCGTTTTGTAGTAATAGATCTCCGGGTGGAGACGCCGAAGGGCCGTGAAGACGAGGTTTTCAAGGAGATGTCCGGAGTTGACCAGAATCCCCGACGATACTGAGGTAACCAAGGCGTGATCGATGCAGTAGATCTTCTTGGGGTTGGTATTGCTGCGGGCGAGCGAGGCGTCGAATATTCGCACGGTGAACAGTAAATAGGCATCCTCAAACCACTCCAGGTAATCCGATACCGCGGACTTAGGGGCCTTGTGGCCCAGCGATTTGAGATACCCCGTGAGGCTGTTGACGGAATAGAGCGAGGCAGTGTTGTCCACCAGCCGGTGCGCCAGATCGGTCACCGCCTTCGGATGGGAAATGTCGTGGCGCTCAACCAGGTCCCGAAACAGGATGGCATGAAAATATTCCTGGTGGATCTTGATCCTCAGGTGACGACCGAGGCTGGCGACCTCGGGGAAGCCGCCGGTCTCCCAATATTCCTCGCAGGCTTTCTGAACGAGAAGCCGCTTCTTCGTCGACAACGCGCCCTCGCTCTCGATTCCCTTGTAGTCCAGGAACTCCCGGAACGAGAACGGGAACATCTCCCATGAGAGCGCCCGCCCGCGCATCTGCGTGGCAATTTCCTTGGAGAGCATGTGGGCCGACGAACCCGTTAGATAGACCTCGCATTTTTCCGTACGCATCAAGCGGTCGACGAAGGGCTCCCAACCGGGCGCCGCCTGGATCTCGTCGAAGAAGCAGTAGATCGTCTCGGTGTTTTTCTTCTCCGGGTAGAGCGAATAATAGGCCTCGGCGATCAGGCCGAGGTTGTCCTGTCGTAGGTTGTGCAGGCGGTCGTCGAAAAAGTTCAGGTAGAGGATGTTCTGCCGCGGAACTCCGCCGTCCAGCAACCGCTGGATAACCTGAAACATGTAGGTTGACTTGCCGCTCCGGCGCACGCCGATGCAGACGGCGGCCTTGCCGTGCACCGTCTCGATCCGCAAGCGCCGGGGCGCCCCGATCTCCAGCCGGGTTTCCTGGAAGTCCAGGATGATGGATTTGATCGTCTCTATCATTGCGTCACTCCTGGTCATGATTCTTTCCGATAAATATCTTATCTGGTCATACTTTTACCCGGTTTGGCCTGTAAGTGTCAAGATATATTTCCGGTTCAGTAAGGACCCCAATCAGCCCCGGAAATACTTCGATTCCGAGGCCCTGGAGGAATTGGCCGCCTCCATCAAAAGGCACGGAGCGAAAGATCGATAATCTGGATTTCCAGACCCTATCGTCCGAAGACCTGAAGCATTTCGTAATCGCCCTGAAAAATCTGAAGCAGACGGTCCGGAACAAGCTGGACACGGCATCGCAACCGAGCAAAAATCCGGCATGAAAATGATCGGCAGTGTCGTCATTTCATACATTATATTATAGTTAAGTCAGTTGAACGCGTTCAACTGGTCTTGATTCTTCATGAAAGTGGTAGCGGGGGAGGTCCCTTTTGTGAAAGACGGGAAGCCTTGCCATCGCTTAATGCGATGTTTTTGATCTCTTTCGCCCGGTTGTGGGAAAAAAGAAGTGCAATATCCACGTCACTATCCGGCCACTCGCCTTCCGTTTGATATGTTCCGAAAAGATAAACCGCCTCGACATCGGGATAAAAGCCTAAAACCGTCTCGACGATGGCATCACTGTTCATACGCTTACCTCAAATGTTATTCCGGTACATATAGAGAGAAAATTAAAGAGCAGTTCTACGCGTAGAACCAACTTATATATGACATAATTAACGATCTAACGACGGCGCCGATCATTTTCATGCTAAATTTTTGCTCGGTTTATTATCCTTCGACAACTCCGTCTGGTGCAGCGCCTTGTTCAAGTAAGCCGCTACGCGGCAGATTTCCATTAATATCCTTCTGATATCA
>JBAWYD010000186.1:0-2792 GCA_037143735.1 Deltaproteobacteria bacterium | reverse complement strand
TCTCGCCGCGATGAACCGGCACAACGGTACAGCGTCCATCAGGATGGCGTAGAAAGTGGTGGCTCCCCTTGACACGTATGAGCTCGAAGCCCAAGCGCCGGAGGGCCTTGATCAGTTGGGGGCCGCTGAAGGCGGGGAAGGTGCTCATACCATGACCGCTACACGCTGTACGCCGATGAACTGGTTGGAAACCGGCGCATCCTCGACCTCCAGACACAGGGAAATGGCCTCCTTGATACGCTTCATCAGCACATCGAGAGACTTGGCCTGCGTGTGGCAGCCGCGCAATGCGGGCACGGATGCGACGAAATATCCGTCCTCATCCTGCTCGATCACCACACTGAACTCTCTGGACATTGTACGTCTCCTTTTTGGCGATAATTTTATCATCCGGTGTCCGCAATAGCCATGCCGATTTGTTTCGCCCCTCTTCGCCCCTCTTATGGCCCCTTTTCCTTCACTTCACATCCTCTCACGCGTATCCACCCGTAGATCCGGCATCTTCCTTTTTCAAGAGCAACATCTTGCCGTCATACCCGAAATTATAGTCAACAGCCTTTTCAAGGACTAATAATAGAACTTTTAATATCGTCATGAGTTCCATAAATTGAATCAGCGCCAGGTGAGATAATAACACACCCGCCTTTGACGTGTTTTATTAAAAACAGATTCCCATAACTATCATAAATATTGTCGAGTCGACCAATATATGGGCCACTCCATCCAGCACGAGCGGGATCCTCAAAAAGCACAGCCAAACCACGCTCTTCTGTCGGCCACTGCCCACAATCGTGATAATATGCTTTTATGGCTTTTGACAGCAATTTCATGTCAGCAAAGATTACCTGTGGTCTCGTATCAGAACTTCGGTCAAAACTAGAAACTGGCAATTTCGATAAACAAAACAACAATAGAACAACAAACAATGCTGGCCACAATGAACTTTTAGCCCATACCGGGGGGCTCAGGGTTGTATCGGGACAGCGGGACAAACAGGCTTGCCCAGGATGCTCGGTGCCATCTTTCGAGTCAAGACATCCTGCTGGATGCTGTGCATTCGCCATGTCACGCCTGACCGTTGTTTGTCCAATGTCCAATCACGACTCCTTTTCAGTTCCCTTTTGCTTTATCAATCACTTCCTTATTAGACATGATCCGTTTAGGCCCGATCACCTTGCCATCCGCCTTTACAAGTTCAACGCTACACTCCGCCAAATCCACGCCGTTGAGCGGATCATCATTTTCGCTCCAGGCTGTCTCGAAAAAATATTGTAAGCCATCATTCTTATGTTTCTCAAAGAGCATAAGATAAAACGGATCGTAATGGAGATTCTTGAACACTTTCCCTCTTTTTAGGATTCTGACATTACGGACTGATGCTTTGTCACTCAAATATATGACGACCATTTTATTGATGTTCGTGCCGAAACTGTTCATCCATAACCCGTACCTTGCATAAACAATCACGCCGTCTTTAATTTTCTTCGGATCTTCACACCTCAAAACTTTAATGGCTTCTTCCGCCTCATATGTTCGAAAATAATTTTGCACGTTATTCTCTGCCATATATCTTTCCATTGTAACCTTAAACTTTATCTCATATTTATCTACACATCCGGAGAGAAACACCATTGCCAGCACAACCAATAAAATGGCCGGGGTCTTTCTGACACCATCCTTCGACTCAAGCCCTCCTGCTGGATGCTGAGCGTTCGCCATGTCACGCCTGACCGATATTTGTCCAATGTCCAATCACGACTCCTTTTTCAGTTTGTTACCAGACATCATGCCCGACATATAAGTCCTTAACACCAGACATTTCAATTTTCTTGTTACTCGTAATACTAAAATCGTATCTTCGGATAATTTTAGAATAGACATCCGTGACCACAGTGAGAGAGCCCCTCAGCTCGTTACGATTCCGAACAACTTTGACTCCCCACTCCGAATCAGGATACTGCCGGTCATAAACCGCAGCATTACCTGACAAGACAAAATCTTTCTTTTCTAAAATGTCATAAGATCGAAGTTTGGCGAAAGCTGTCATGAACCGTATAAGCATATTTTCAGATTCAATTTTCTCGTGTGCTCTCTGAAGAAAATCGACGACTTGCTTATCGTCTTTTAAATAGTAAAGACGTCTGTCGGTCACGGCCAATGCGTAAACAGACACATGTTGCATAAAACTATGATTACCTGAAGCAAAGACTCGAGTAAAACTGCTGTTGGTGAAAGCATTGTCACTTAACCCTAACAAAATAGGTTCGACAAAGAACACATTTTCACGTATCTCTCTTTTCAACTCCTCACTTTCAAACGTCATAATTAGCTTAGGCTCCTCCCCGCTTGGCTTGATGCTGTTTGAATAACACCTCATTAATTCATTCAAGGTGAACCCCGCAATGGTAAACCTATCCTTATCAGTTCCATTCGCAGGTGGATCCGCCAGAATTGGATCCATCATTAGAGCGGTCACAGCCAGCCAGGCCCAAAGATTCATCCTCATTATTTAGTCCTTTCCTTGCCTGAGATGCTCGGCACCGTCTTTCGACTCAAGATATCCTGCTGGATGCTGTGCATTCGCCATGTTACGCCTGACCGCTACCCTCTCAACGCCGCCGATCACCGTGCTCCACCGTGGTTTGGAAGTTAGCACACAAGATTATCCCTTTTCAAGGCCCGATTGTTCTTCGGCCGCATATTTGTCTTTCAAACAAAGGAGAAGGTATGGACTCTTCTACGATGAAGGGCACGGTCCAGGGGTATTTCGACCGGGCTTTCGATGAGATGAC
>JBAWYD010000185.1:0-2793 GCA_037143735.1 Deltaproteobacteria bacterium | reverse complement strand
TGAGCATGACCAGGAAAAGGACGTCAGGCTGTTTTTCAAGGGGATTCTGTATTAGTGCAACAACATAATTTTGACTGAACGCTGAGTGTTTCTTTTGGTTATTGTTAATCCATAGAGATATATGAAAGTGTGTATAAATAGATGTGCACGAGCCAGTCATTATTGATGTTTTATCGCAATCAGCCATATTGATAACAAATACAAATCCTCACTGGCTGGTATCTACTCATTTTATTGAATTGCGATCGAAACATGCGACTTTTTGATGGTCACGGATTTCAGCTTTCTTGATTTCTCATTTCTCCATAATTCTTAACATATCTTGTCCACCTGAGATATAATTTCCGGGAATCCCAAAGACATCAGAAAGCAAAGAATATGGAGGTGGACCATGACAATGCAGGAAGCGATCAGTCTGTTCAATAATTATCTCCAGTCAAACCATAAACAACGGACCATCGACAGTTACGTTCATGTGCTTGGCAGGTTTGAAATGATTCACGCGCAGAGGGAGTTGGATTCCATTGGTTCCGATGAAATCTATACCTTTCTGGAATCACTAACGCAGGATCTTGCAAAATCCACTCGAAGACTCCGATATGCCCAGTTAAAATCCTTTTATAACTTCATCATCGACCGATGCTCACTAAACATGAGGAATCCATGCAACACGTCGCTGCTCAGAAAATCATATCGAACGCCAAAACAGGTATCGCGCAAGATTCTCGAACGGGAAACGGTGGATGAGATGATATACAATACGAAAGGACAGAGAGACCGGTTGATATTGGAACTTCAGGCGAGGTGCGGATTAAGGATTGGCGAATTGCTGAAGATAAAAGTGTCGGATGTCTCAGATAGAACCATTACCCTGCGAAATCCGAAATCTGGCAAAGAAACAGAACTGGCCTATATGCCGGAGAATGTTTCAAAAAAGCTGACAAAGTATATCAAGGATAATGCCCTGCAATCTGATGACCGCCCATTCCCCATATGTTATTCAACTGCAAGATCTCTTGTCAGGCGGCGGGGAGAAAAAGTGAATGTCCGTGTTTCGCCCCATGATCTCCGGAGATATTCTGCCACCTATGCAAGCAGAAACGGTGTGCCTCTGGAAGTCGTATCGAAGGTTATCTTGAGGCACCAGGATTTAAAAACCACGCAGGTCTACCTCGGCAAGATCAGCGATTCCGAAGCGATCCGATGGATGGACATCCTGCATGGGAAATAGAATTGTCCAGCATAGCTTACAGGAACATTGAGGTCTTTGGGGATTATTAATCGTGTTCAGATCCTCCATAACGCAATATTTTTACCATCAGAAACTGCGTGTTTCATCTTGAACATCAGACATTCGTTTAGAAAAATCTGAAACGTTCAAATGCATTCATCGATTCATAAAAATAACTGTGAAATTTAGACTTGCTAAATATATAAAAACTTATATAATGCAATCATGAAGATGAAGCCGCTGAAATTCGTAGGATCGAGCCTCGATGATCTTCGTAACTTCCCTGATGAAGCGAGACGGGCCGCGGGCTTTGAACTCCACGCGGTTCAGTCAGGACTTGAGCCACGCGACTGGAAGCCTATGCAGATTGTCGGCTCCGGTGTTAAAGAAATTCGGATTCATCTTCTTGGGGAGTGGCGGGTTATCTATATCGCCAAGCTTCACGAAGCAGTTTATGTGCTTCATGCATTTCAAAAGAAGACGGGAAAAACGAGCCGGCAGGATATTGATTTGGCTTGCCAACGCTACAAGCAAATTGGAGGATAATCTATGAGCGACGCAATTATTAAGTCTTCCGGCAACGTATTTATTGATCTTGGATATTCTCCAGAAGAGGCCGCGATTCTTCAGATGCGTGCTAATCTTATGGACAAGCTTCGCAAGTTTATCGAAACCAAGAAACTTACACAGGCTAGTGCTGCGAAAATTCTGTGTATCAGTCAGTCCAGAGTATCCGATCTGATTAGAGGAAAATGGGAGCGATTTAGCCTCGAAATGCTTGTGACTCTTGCCACGAGGGCAGGCATGCATGTCAGTCTCAAAACAGCGGCATGAAGAAGGGGACGAATTGCTCTATGAGGGGGAAGTGCCTGGACAGGCAGAAAATTGAGGTAGAAGTTACCTGTTAGCTCAAGGCCAATAGCGGAACCGGATTATTGTTTACGGATAATTAAGCAGCCGGTTTCTGCTGTGCGAGGGTTATCTGGATCTTCCTGAAATACACAAATGGTCAACATCATTAAAGATGCAAGACTTCAATAAAAAATGAATGAACTCTTGATAAAATCAAAAGTGACGACAGGCGTTGAAAATGAACGGACTGCCGATCCATCTCCGGAAACATGGCAGGCCTTCCACCATCAATTCCGGGACTGTTTTGCCCGGCGGGAGACATGGGCGCAGCTTTTTGATTATTGGCGGGAGTGGTGCGGCAAGGGGGCGACACTGCTTCAGCGCCGCTGATGCGGTCGGCGCTTTGGGGGCCACTGCGGTGGCCACCAGGGCAGCGCTCCGCCGCTTGCGGCAAAAGGGCGAACTCGCCATGCCCTACAAGGGTTTTTATGTCGTTGTCCCACCTGAGTTCCGGAATGCGGGGTGCCTGCCTGCCGGCCATTTTATACCATCCCTGATGGAGCATCTGGGAGAAAAGTACTATGCAGGTCTTCTCAGCGCCGCCGAATATCACGGTGCCGCACACCAGCGCCCCCAAATCTTTCAGGTCGTTGTGGCCAGGAACAAACCCGAAATCACCTGCGGCAAGGTCCGGGTGATGTTTGTGGCCA
>JBAWYD010000184.1:0-2826 GCA_037143735.1 Deltaproteobacteria bacterium | reverse complement strand
GTTTGATTTCTTCTTCAGCCTGCTTGCGTTCAATAACAATAGCAATCTGACTTCCAACGGTAGTGAGAAATTTGATATCTTTTTCTGAATAGACATTATTTTCTTCATAGTGTTGAAGAACTAAAACGCCTATTATTCTATCAGGCGCTTGTATCGGCACACCAATCCATGATGATGCAGGCATACCCATTAACTCCACTTCGTTTTGTTCTTTGAGTTGTTGAAATATCTCAGGCGTCATTAATAATGGTTCACCGGTTCTGAATACGTGACGAGTGACACTCTTTCGCATCTTTGCCCGCAAGGGTGTTGGATCGAATTTATCTACAAAATATGGAAAGCTAAATAAGTCGGTATTTTGATCATAAAGCGAGATAAAACAATTATCTGCATATAACCGTTTCCTAAGTGATTGATGTATCACCTTCAAAAATTCATTAAGATTTTTAGTAGTTGAAACGCTCAATGAAATTTCATAAAATATCTGGCGTTCTAATTCCGTTAGTTTACGTTCGGTGATGTCGCGGGTAATAGTCAAGATGTGCGGCTCGCCATGTAAATCGATGATAGAACCCGACATCAATCCATAGATCTCCCCACTATTGGTCAGCAGCGGAGCCTCATAATTTCTGACTTCGCCTCTGGACTGCATTTCTTCGACAAACTTCCTGCGGTCTTCGGGGTCTTTCCAGTTATTGGTTTCCGAAGTTGTTTTTCCGATAACTTCTTCATGGGTATAGCCTGACATCTGCAAGAATCCTTTATTGACAGAAACGATCACACCATCTGCAATCCGGATAATGGCAATCGAATCAGGGCTGGTCTCGAATGCCAGTCTGAATTTTTCTTCACTCTCGTGCAACATCGCCTCTGCCTGCTTGCGCGTAGTGATATCAACCAACGCACCATAAAGTTTTATATCCTCAGGTTGCACTTGGTTCTTGATGCATTGAGCAAAAGAAGCAACCCAGAGAATCGCGCCATTCTTATGTCGCAGCCGGAGTTCGCAATTGCCTGTTGAATCGTGAGACAAACCGGTAACATGATGTTTAAAGCAATCCAAATCCTCATCAATAACCAATTTGCCCCAACATTTCATCGCCTTGATTTCATCGATAGAATAACCTGTAATTTGCTCCACAGCGCCTGTCATCCAGTCAATCGAGTAACTGCTGTCTTGATTGCTCACACAGGAATATGAAATATCAGATATTGTAGACGAGATATGCCGGAATCGTTCCTCACTTTTCCGCAGTTCTTGTTCCATCTGTTTACGGTCTGTGATGTCGCGAACAATTGCCAAAACCTGGCCATTGCCACAGGGAACATATCTTGATTCGTAATGCTTTGGCGAGCCGTTCATTTCAAGCATATATGTTGATTGGCAGGATTGAGCTGTTGTAAATACAGCAGCTACTTTTTCAAGAAAAAGATCAGCCACCTCGCCGGGTAAAACATCCGCAACATTTTTGCCGAGGAAGGTTTCGGGTTGCACATACAAATCTTCATGGTTCTGGGTATGAAAATCAACGATAACACCTTTCGAATCTAAAATAAAAATCATATCGGGAATGGCGTCGAGAAGGGCTTCGTTACGGACGAAGGCGTTTATAAGTTCTATATTGGCTTTCTTATGTTCGATCATGTGGCCAAGCCGTCCGGCAATGGCGTTGAACAAATGCTTTTCCTCTATCATAAACTGTGGTTCAGGCCGGAAATCCGAAGGCCGATCTTCAAGATAACACACCTCCAATTGTCCGACAGGTTTGCCACACACCTTAATTTCACGTGCAAGCATCCTGGAGGTTTCACGGAAATGTGCTGATTGATAGGTTTTACCCTCCAATACGATGCGAACCTCAGTTATTTCAGGAAACTGCATAGACAGGGAGAGCATCATCAGGGTTTTATTCAATATTTCGTCTATCGATATGTCGGGCAACTCCATCAAAGCTGAGATGCTGTATAGACAATTCAGCTCCTTAAGGCGTTCTTGTAGCGCCTGCTCTGCCCGCTTGCGCTTGGTAATTTCCCTGTCCTGCCCCAGAATATTTATTGGATTTCCGTTTTCATCACGAATGACACTCAATATGGTCTCCAGCGAATGGATGCTGCCATCGCGCATGTAAAACTCAAGATCGAATACTTGCACAGGCGAATAGGATGGGTCAGCCAATATTTTAGGTATCTCAATCGAAAAGGTTTCCATTACCGTTTGGAATGATGCCGGTGTCAGAATCTGATCGAGCGACAATTGCCTGAGTTCTGCCAAAGTATATCCCCTTGTCTTTTCCACAGATGGGCTGATGTAAACAAATTTCAGGTTCATGTCCATCAGCCAAACCGCGTCAGTCATGTTGTCGGTCAGCAACCGGTATTTCGATTCACTCTCCCGCAACATCTTTTCAGCCCGAATGGTTCTGAATGTAGCGCCAATCCGAGCAAGAAACTCTCTGTTTTTAAGAGGCTTTGTCAGGTAATCATCAGCGCCTTTCTCAAGTCCTTCGGAAATGTTATCGCTCTGTTTTTTAATGCCGGAAAGCAGTACAATATAAATCGATGATAACTCCGGATCGCTTTTGATTGTTTTGCAAATGTCAATCCCGCCAATATCCGGCAGTTTCACATCGAGCAGGATCAGGTCGGGTTTATCAAGCTGAATAGCTTGCAAACATTCTTGTCCGCTTACTGCTGTGCTGACGATATAATTTTGTTCGTTTAGCAAGCATTCGATGATTCGCAGCAGATCGGGGTCATCATCGACTACCAGGATCTTAAACTCGCTGTTTTTATCGGTGATCATATGAAATGATTTTGATGAGCTAA
>JBAWYD010000183.1:0-2829 GCA_037143735.1 Deltaproteobacteria bacterium | reverse complement strand
CATTTCGAGTACTTTCTCGGCTTTTCAAAAAAAATCGCGCTTGTTTATGGACTAGAGAGGAAGTAAAATGTCTGAGCGTGCAGCTAAGGTTACTAATATCCCAACCCGCAGCATCAAACCTAACCCTCATAATCCTAGAAGACTTTTTGATGAAGAGCCAATGTGTATTCTTCAGGAATCAATCAAAAAACTTGGCATCCTCGTTCCGTTAGATGTGTATGCGGAAAAAGAAGGGCATGATGATCCGGATAAGGACGCATTCATTTTACTGGACGGCGAACGTCGCTGGCGATGTGCTAAAGAACTTCGACTATCGTCTGTTCCGTGCATAATAGTCGATACACCCAGTCCAGAAACTAATATCCTCACGATGTTCCACATTCACAATGTTCGTGAAGGATGGCAACTGATGCCGACCGCATTGAAACTCCAGGACTTAATGGAAATGCTGGGGACAACCAATGAACGGGAGCTTGCAGAACTTACAAAACTTACATTGTCGCAGGTAAGAAGGTGTAAGATACTCCTTACATATCCCGAACGTTTTCAGCAGATGATGCTTGCCCCTCCAAGTGAACGTTTTAAAGCCGATTTCTTTATAGATCTTCATCGGATTAGGGGTCCTGCATTGGAAAAACAATTCCCTCCATGGGTGACCAGAGGGGATGAAAAGTGCGTAGACATCATGATTGAGAAATATGACGAAGGGATAATAAAAGCGGTTACTGAATTTAGGAAACTGGTTTCCATCTATCGAGCTTGCGAAAGACAGGGAAAAACCGACGAGTTCATGACGCAATTTGAACGATTTTTCTCCAAGAAAAAAATGGGAATTGATGAATTTGACATACCAGGAGCAACATTTGCTACAGAAGCAGCGGAACTTGCTAGATCGACGCGGCGACTCCTAACTCAGATAGAGGACATCGAATTGGAGAATGTCGCAGACGATGAAGAATTAGTAAATGATCTTAGAAAACTTGTGCACCTGATTACAAAAAAGCTTGAGGATGCGCTTTTGACAAGGCCGCGGGGAAAAAATGACTTTTGACCTAGAAACAAGGTTCGATAAAGAACTTGAGGCTTTCACGCAGGATTTTGGGGATCATGATTATGTAAAGCGGGGACGATTAATCAGATGGTTATCTCAGTTTGGGGAAGATAAAATCCCTTTAGCAATTAAGCTATTGAAGAATATCCGATACTTTGGTGCCTCAAATCTAATGTCAATGTCTCAAGAGTTAGTCAAGATGGTAATCAACAATTTTCCACACATAAAAGCAAGCGGCATATTTTACACCCCAATTGGAGGGCCTGGTTCAGGCGCACAAATGATTGCCAGGCATCTGAAGAGCAACGCAGATGTACCTAATGACAATATCGTGGATCTTCTTACACTGTATCGAGAATCAAAGAAAAGGAAAATAGATCTCATTGTCTTTTTAGAGGATTTCAGTGGTACTGGGCACACTATAGAAGAGTGGTGGAATACAAATGCACCGATTATTTTGCCCATCGGTTCCGATGTTCTTTTTGGAATATTGGTGCTAAATTGCCAGGCCCGGACGATTTTAGAAAAAGAGCTAACCATGATGACTATTCAATCCCTCGAAGAGAGGGACAATGTCTTTTCCCCTGAATGTGAGGATTTCGACACAATTGAAAAAGAGCGTCTGCTTTCGTTCTGCAAAAGAACTGGTTGTTCCGAACGCTACCTCAAAGGTTACGGAGAATGCGGGCTTTTGGTGGCGTTTCAACACGGATGTCCGAATAATAGTCTGCCAATTCTTTGGCATGAAAACTCCGGAGTCTGGGAAGCATTGTTTCGCAGGAGATCGGTTTAGAAGCCAAAGCAATTTTCCGGCCGACCGGGTATTGCGGCGTAAATGCCGCTATTGCCGCCAGCCCGGTTCAGCTTGAAGGTACCATTTCTTAAACCTTAATTATCAACTAGACGACAACAACGAAACGAATCACGGGGGGGAAATGACGAAGACGGAATTTCGTCAGGCAAAAGCGTTCATATTCACTGACATTCGTCGCGAAATAAGGCTCGCCCAAGTAACCAAAAGTGCACGAGGGAAACCGATATTGCGGAAGATGAGGATTCCAAGTGGTGGGGGCAACTTTCTGGCTGCCCTCGGTCTGTTATGCTACACAGAGTTCGGGGGAAAGCTGAAGTATAACTGCAAGAAAAAGAATGGGGCTGATCACGCTTCGGAAAACTTTAATAAGTTCTTCGATGAGCTTGGCGCGGGCTATAGAACATTTTGGGCTTCTGGCGTCAATGTTTACAACGTCTTTAGGTGCGGACTGGCGCACGAATATTATGTCAAGAGCAACTGTACAATCTTCATGGATAGCAATATACCAGGACCGGGCATAGGCCGTAACCAGAATGGAAGTTTCTATTTCATCGTCGGAAGGTACTATGAAGACCTGAAGAATGCATTTAATCGACTTGAAACTCATTTATTCCCGTGATTCTGAAAACTATGGCGTGAAGCTGACGGCGCTCGCCGCCCTGAGAAGTTCAGGCAGCAATCAATCGCGCCGAAGCCTAAGCCAGGAAAGAAACTAGGGACACTTCCCATATTTATTGACAAAATGGAATACTTTGTCAGAGGGCAAGAGTTGGGGGCAGGCTTCGGTAATTCGGTATTGACGCGCGGATTGTTTCTTGGTATGGCCCCCTATGGCTCGTCGACCTCGGATTCATTTTCGAGGCGCATTCTACCATGTGATCAGCCGGGGGAACCGCAGAAGACGCGGGGGTGAGAAGGATGGTGGCCTACCTGGCGAGGAGGATCTCGGAATATACAGTGAAGG
>JBAWYD010000182.1:0-3104 GCA_037143735.1 Deltaproteobacteria bacterium | reverse complement strand
TCCTCCCAATGTTTATGGCGCGGCAGAAATCGGGAAAGTACAAGTTCATCCTGAAACCACTGGTGGAGATATCCCGAACCGGGGATTATGATAAGGATCTTCTGGAGAATACGCAGCGTTTCACCAAGGTTGTCGAAGATGTCGTCCGGGAGTATCCGGATCAGTGGTTCTGGATCCACCAGCGCTGGAAGACGAAAAAGTGGCAGATCGGGCTGTAACGGGTCATGGCGCCGCGCGTCAGGATATCCACAAAACGGCCGCTGCGCATGTTAATACCAGTGAAATACCTCGACGCACCCGTCAAATGACCCGAGAGAAACTCTTACAGGCATACTTGTGGAAATCGACAGCGATAACCGCCATAATTTGTAAGATAATTGACTTGACATAGAAGAAAAATTACCCTTATACTTCCCCACCCCAAAAGGGAAGATTACAATTTATAATGATGGGACTACTGTGGTTGCAACAGAAACCACGCTGCGAGAAGATGTTTTGGAAAACATAAAAGGAGAGACATAATGGGAGACAAGGGCGGCAAGAAAGATAAGGAAAAGGGTCAGAAACAGAACGCCGAAAAACAGAAACAAAAGTCAAAAAGCAAGATTGATAGGCAGCCCAAAAAAAAGCCTTGATAGAAATCACGGTACGGAGATCTGCGCAACAGCTTTGCCCGTTTGAAGTGCAAGGACGACGGTAACGAGCATCAAGATGAAAGTATCATATAAAGCCGGGCTTCTATCCACATTCGTCTTTCCTGGCGCTGGCCAGCTCTATTTAAAAAGGTATCGGCGGGGGCTGGCTATCATGTTTTTTTTCTTTACCGGATTGGGCTACATGATCTGGTCGGCCACGGTATCTGCACTCAATCGCCTTGACGACGCTATGGTTAAGGTGCAGGGTGGTACCACGAACCTGCAAGAGCTTTCAGACATTGTCGGATCAAAAATGTTAACCACAGATCCCTATCGTGACGCTGTTTTCTACGTTATTGTTTGCTTTTGGATATTTGCTATCATAGATGCCTATAGAATCGGAAAGCAGAGAGAATTTCAGGACGAAGAGGCTTCCCAATTATAATTCCTCTCCCATCCAGTTGAATGATAATGGAGTGAAACTTTGTTCCGTTCTTCCTGTAAATACCAATGAATCTTCTATTTAGAAATCCTGTTATCAGAAGACTGGTCTTGCCGGTCGCCCTGTTGATCTTCCTTTTTGCCTGCTCATCGCCAAAATCGCCCCCTGCCAAACGTCCCGTTCCGGTCACCGTGGCAGCGGCTATCCAGAAGACCATCCCTATACAGATCGAGGCAATCGGCGCTGTCGAGCCATATCAAACCATCTCCGTAAAAACCCAGACCACGGGGCAGATTACCCAGATCTATTTCAAAGAGGGCCAGGACGTGAAAAAAAATGACCTTCTGTTCAAGCTGGACTGCCGCACTTATGAGGAGATGTTGAAGCAGGCGGAGGCTAACCTGATCAGGGACACGGCCCACGTGCAAAATGCCCGGCAAGAGTCTATCCGCTACGCCTTCCTGGTGGAAAAAGGGTACGTGGCAAAACAGCAATACGACCAGATCAAAACGAACCTGGCCGCCCTGGAAGCGACGGTGAACGCCGCTAAGGCCCTCGTGGAAAGCAACCGCGTCCAGCTTCAGTACTGCTCCGTCCATTCCCCCATTGACGGCCGGACGGGATCGTTGAAAGTAAACCGGGGCAACATCGTCAAGCTCAACGATGTGGAAGTAGTCGTGATCAATCAGATACAGCCCATCTATGTTACTTTCACCGTTCCCGAAAAGGAACTGGCGAGAATCAAGACCTACCAGGCGCGGAGGCAACTTCCCGTCGATGCCATACTCCCCGGGGACGGACGTCCCGAAAAAGGGGATTTTACCTTCGTCGATAACGCGGTTAACAGGGCAACCGGCATGATCACCCTCAAGGGGACCTTTGCGAACCGGGAAAAGCGGCTCTGGCCGGGCCAGTTTGTCAATGTGGTGCTGACGCTGGACATGGAACCGAACGTCATCATGGTCCCCTCGCAGGCTGTGGAAAAGGGACAGACGGGCCAATATGTCTTCGTCGTCAAGTCCGACGATACAGTGGAAATGAGGCCCGTGATGACGGGGGCCGCGATCCGGGGTGAAATGGCCATTCTCAAGGGTGTGCAGGCAGGAGAAAAGGTGGTGACGGACGGGCAGTTGCTGCTGATTCCGGGAACCAAGGTCAGCATTAAAGAGACACCCTGAAAAAAGCGACGGAGCAATAGCATGAATATTTCGAGAATCTTCATCCTCCGTCCCATTATGACAACGTTGGTCATGGTCTCGATCCTCATCGTGGGACTTGTCGCCTATCGAGCTTTGCCCGTAAGCGAGCTGCCTACGGTGGATTTTCCCACAATCCGCGTTTCAGCGAATCTTGCCGGTGCGAGCCCGGAAACAATGGCTTCCGCTGTGGCCACGGTTCTCGAACGGGAGTTTGCAACAATAGCCGGTATCGACTCCATGACGTCCACAAGCACCATGGGCGTCACCCAGATTACCATCCAATTCAATCTAAACCGGGACATCGACGCCGCAGCCCAGGACGTCCAGACGGCCATCGCTGCGGCGACCCGCCACCTGCCCCAAAACATGACGACTGCCCCCGCCTATCGGAAGTTGAATCCGGCGGAGTCGCCCATTCTCTATCTGGCCATGAGTTCGCCCACCCTGCCCCTCTCCAAGGTCGATGAATATGCCGACACGCATTTAGCACAGCGCATCTCCATGCTCAGCGGCGTGGCCGAGGTCCAGGTTCATGGGTCTCAGAAGTACGCCGTCCGCGTCCGTGTCGATCCGAAGGCGCTGGTCAGCCGCTCCATAGGCATCGATGAGGTCGTAGGAGCCATACAGTCGGGAAACGTCAATCTGCCTACGGGCAACCTCTCGGGGGCTCACCGTGCCTTTACCATCCAGGCATCGGGGCAACTGACAGACGCGGCAGCCTACCGGCCGCTCATCGTGGCTTACCGGAACAACGCGCCCGTGCGGCTCGGCGAAGTGGCAATCGTTATGGACAGCGTTGAAAATGACAAGGTGGCTTCCTGGCTCAAC
>JBAWYD010000181.1:0-3120 GCA_037143735.1 Deltaproteobacteria bacterium | reverse complement strand
ATTCCCCATCCTTTCTTATTTTGGAGAATAGTTGCATTTAATTAACAGCTTCCTGAACTACACAATTTAGTGGTGATAAAGATTCTTCAAGCTTTCTCTTGGCAATAATCATCACTATCGAGACTCCGACTACCGCTGGGATGAATACACCCCTTTTATAATCATCGGCACCGCACTCCACATTTTATGTTCAATATCTCATTGACACGCCAGAACGTCCTGCCTATAATCGATCCACCTTTCACGAGGAGGGAATTCTGATTAAATAAGGAGGACGTATGCGTATCATAAGAGTCATTGCTATTGTGTGTGTCATGTTTTTTATCTTTTCCGGCACCGCCCTGGCCCAGCAGATGCCGAATCCTTACGGCCCGAACATCAACCTGGCCAACGCTAAGAAGGTCGCCGCGGCGGCGGCGGTGGAAGCGGTCAAGATAAAAATAAACGCCGTGATCGCGATTGTGGATACAGGCGGCAATCTCCTCTACCTCGAACGGTTCGATGTGGTGCAGTACGGCAGTATCGACGTGGCTATCCACAAGGCCAAGTGTTCCGTTGCATATAAGCGCGCGACAAAAGCCTTTGAAGATCTCATTGGCGGTGGAAAGACGGCTTATTTGACCTTGGACGGCATAAGTGCGATTGAGGGCGGCGTGCCGATTATTGAGGACGGTAAAATCATCGGCGCAATAGGCGTCTCAGGCGGTTCAGCCGCACAGGACGGCATGGTTGCTACGGCAGGAGCCAAAGTTGTGAAGTAGCGGGAAGGATAACGGGGAGGCAGGGTTCCCGGACCCTGCCTTTTGTTTTTTTATTTACAGATTGAGGCGCCCCTTCCTGCTGGACGGGGTTTCCCGGCAAGGAAAACATTAACAAGGTAAGGCGGCGAGATGCGCTTCAGGTCGCACTCGATAGTCACTCCTTCCTTGAAAGAGAGATTTCTCAAGTCTTCCAATAGACGCAACATTTCTTCTGGAAATTAACAGATGTCATCAGTTTTCAAATCAGATAAATTTTCTCTGATAAAGTATATGGATCATGAGGGATCGAATATATATCCGATGGCGGTTGCCAGGCAATGACTGGCCGATGCACGGCTGGATCGGCTTGGCGCTGGTCCTGCTGTTTTGGATTCTGAACTGGTCGCTATCTGGACCGCGGACGCATTGGGGTTTCTTCCCCCTGTGGCTGGGATACTGTCTGACTGTAGACGCGCTGGTTTTCGTCCGCAAAGGGCATTCCCTGTTGACGCGTAACGCCATGGCCTACATCGGCCTCTTTATGGCATCGGCGCCGTCCTGGTGGCTCTTTGAAGTCATCAACTGGCGCACACAGAACTGGTCCTATCAGGGGGAAGATCTGTTCACCGGTTTCGAGTATTTTCTGCTCTCATCCGTCAGTTTTTCCACCGTCATGCCGGCTGTCTTCGGAACGGCGGAACTGGCCTCAACGTTCCGCTGGATAGGAGGGATGAAGCGGGGGTGGCGGCTGAAGCCGAAGTGTCAAACTCTGGTGATTCTCTCTGCCACCGGCTGGCTGATGATGGCTTTACTGCTGCTGTGGCCCCGATATTTCTACCCCTTCGTTTGGGGCGCCGCCTACCTTATCATCGAACCGTTCAACGTTTGGCAGGGTGGACGCACCCTGCTGATGGATACAAACCGGGGGGACTGGCGACCCTTAATGGCCTTGTTTACCGGATGTCTCATATGCGGATTTTTCTGGGAGATGTGGAACTTCTATTCCTATCCCAGATGGATCTACCATATCCCCTTTGTCGACTTCCTCCGCATTTTTGAAATGCCCCTTTTGGGTTACCTCGGTTATCTTCCCTTCTCAATGGAATTGTTTGCCCTGTATCACCTGATCACGGGACTGCTCAGACAGGGAGGAAACTCCGATTATATTCACTTGACACCGGCAGCATGATAACTCATAGAAGGGGCAGGTCACTGACTTGTATGTACACTAAACAGACAACCTCTGTTGCTTCCTGAAATCAGTAAAATGTCAACCTCGATGAAAATACTGGATTTCAATCCGTTATCAATGATGTCATTCCCCTCGATAAGTGTGATATGGATTACCAGTTCTGTGAGAAGCTGGGGCCAACGGATACATGGTTGAAATTCTATGGCACCGCAGGAAAACCAAGCGGTAAACGGAGAAAACAAACCTCAATCTAAATATCGGGCGAAGGTGGCCTACTCGATGCAAAAGTATAAGCGGGAGAAGAACATGAAAAGCGCACTCAAGGCTGCGCTGCTGTCAGGGCTCGTATTTCCCAGTCTGGGCCAGTTTTATCTTAAACGCTATTGGCGAGGTCTTTCATTTATAATACTGATTGTGCTTGGACTGGTTATCATTGCAGGAATAGCAGCCGCGGACGTCCTGGAGAGTCTCAATACAATTCAAGCTCAGGGTGGAACGGTGGACATCAATACGATTTCAAATCTTGCAGTCAAGCATCCCGTACAAAAAGGATTCTATTATAAAGTCATTTTCTTATACATCATATGCTGCTGGCTTTTCTCCGTAATAGATGCCTACAGATTGGGCAAAAAAAATATCTCCGCAGTATAGGTGTCATCAGTAACAGTTACTTGCTTCCTGCTACACAAATCGGCAACCTCGACGAAAATGCTTTACTTCGAACAGCAAGCACTGCTTCCTGTTATCCACAAAATGCACATGTCCGTAAAAGTTGCTGATATCAAGGGGTAAACAGCATCTGATGGCCCCAAATAATATATATTGACTTTCTACGAGAATAGACTATTGGTACGGGCAGCAACGAATAGATAATAATTTTTTAACAACTCCAGTTATCATATAGGTGGATTAATGTTTAAGAGAATCCATGATAAGCTTGGTTGCTTGGAGAGACTCCCTCCACGCAAGGGCAGTTGCTACCCCCCCCCCCCCCCCCCCCCCACCCCATACCTAGTCTTCTGTTTCACATCCTATCATATACCACATTCCTGTGTCCTTTTCCTTCTCCCCCACCCGCGGCGGGTTCTGGTCTGGGTGCAGGGCGTTTGTTTCACTACTGAACACTGTGTTTCTTTCTTTTTTCTTTTGATTCCCTCCACACCTCCACTCATTCCCTATGTCTGTGTC
>JBAWYD010000180.1:0-3142 GCA_037143735.1 Deltaproteobacteria bacterium | reverse complement strand
GGGCCGGAAGGTCGTAATCTACGAAGGCGGAATTTTTAAACACCCCTCCTGATCGTCAGGACTCTTACGGAGACTGTGTCTGCTTTACGGGATTGTCGTGATGCCGGACAGGGCAGGGGTTATTTTGATTTCATGATCCAGACACCGCTCCAGTCATCGCCCGGAGGGGATTTTTTCAGGTACTCGCACCGTTCGATATACATCCGGCAGAGTTTCTCATCCTCGTGGAGCTTCAACGCTTCCGTAAATGCGTCGATGGCCCGATCCCATGCTCCGTTCCGATACTGGTAGAGACCTTTTTTGAAGTGGTTGACTACCTCCATCACGTTCGGGAATGTTTTTTCGTCATGATAATCGAGGACCTCGTAAACCGCCACGGTCTCCGTCTTCCCCTTGACCACGACGCTGTCTACCTCCCGGATGCGATACGTGCCGCGCAATCTCCTGTAGGTGTTTTCGCTGATCAGGATGCTGGCGTGATACTGCTTGCACAGGCTCTCAAGCCGGGATGCCAGGTTCACACCGTCTCCGATGAGTGTGTAATCCATCCGTTTTGGAGAGCCGATATTTCCGGAAACAATCGTATCCGTGTTTATTCCGATACCCATGCCGACCGGTTTCTTCCCGTCCGCGTGGCGTTTTACATTCCAGGCATTGAGAGCCCTGATCATGCCAATAGCTGCTCTCACGGCGCGATCATCATCGTCATCATGGGTCACCGGCGTTCCGAATGCCGCCATGATGGCATCCCCGATGAATTTATCCAGCATACCCCCTTCTTTCTGGATGCAGTCCACCATGATGGTGAAATACTCATTGAGGAGGGAAACGGTGCCCTGGGCGCCCAATTCCTCCGTCAGGGTGGTAAATCCTCGAATGTCTGAGAATAGAATCGTCGCCGGGGTGCTTTTCCCTCCGAGGATGTCCTCGCCGCCCGCCAGGATCTGATCGGCAAGCCCCGGGTCCATGTAACGAGACATGGTTGATTTCATGCGCTTTTCAGTACTGATATCGTCAATGATGATCATGGTTCCCAGTTTCTTCTTTTCCACGTTGACCAGGGGAAGTGCCGTCAGATTCGCCGATATTTTTTCGCCTCCAAATTCAAGCTCCGCATCCATGGTCACGTCGGATTTTCGGGTTTCCTCAACCCGCTCGATCTTTTCCATGACCCAGGCGTTGGTTCCTGTGAAAAATGCCTCCGCAGGCCGGTCGAGAATATTCGCCGGGGTTACCTTCATGATCTGAAGACCTGCGGTATTGCAGGTGACGATTTTACCGTCTTCGTTTAAGGTGATCACGCCGTTCGACATACTTTCCAGCATGCTTTCGCTGTAATTTTTCATGTTCTGGATGTCGTCAAACAACTTGGCGTTCTCAAGGGCGATAGACACCTGGGCGGTGAAGGCCCTCAGGCGCGATTCGTCCTGCTGGGTGAAGGATCCCCCTCTCTTGTTGAGTACCTGGGTCACGCCGATGGTCTTCCCGGATTTGTTAATCACGGGGACACAGAGAATGGAGCGGGTAAAATACCCCGTTTTTTTATCGAAAGACGGGTTGAAGCGCAGATCCGCATAAGCGTGTGGGATATTGATGGTTTCTCCGGACTGAAAAACGGCTCCGGCGATTCCCATGTGGTTGGGGAACCGGATCACAATGGCATCCAGCCCCAGTCCGACTTTCGAAAACAGTTCGCTTTTTTTTTCGTCATTTAAAAAAAGGGTCGATCTCTCTGCGTTGAGCATCCGCGTCGCCTCGGACATGACCTTGTTCAGAAGGGCGCCCAGATCGATTTCGGCGGTGATGTCGGAGACGATTTTGAAAAATTCCATTTCCTGGGCGCGGAATTTTTCCATCCGCTCGACAAACTGGGTACTCTGAAGGGCAATGGCTGCCTGGGTCGTCATGGCTTCGAGGAGAGCGAAGTCGTCATTGGTGAATTGTCCGCTTCTTTTGTTGAGGAGCTGGGCGACGCCGATAATCTCGTCCTTTAGCGTCCGGATCGGGACGCAGAGAATACTTTTCGTCGTAAATCCTGTGCTCTCGTCTACGGATCGGTTGAAGTGTTCGTTTGTGTAGGCATCGTGGACAATAACGCCCTGGCCTGCGGTGAATACATGGCCTGCAACGCCGCTGTTATTCAGGATTCGGATTTCCCGTTGAAAATTTCCTTGGGCGACCCGGGAGTAAAGTTCTTTCGTGTCGCTGTCGTTTAAAAAGATCGTGCCGCGCTCCGCGTCCATTTCCCGGGTTGCGATATCCACGAAGACCGCCAGCATGTCGTCCAGAGATTCAAAGGAGGCCATCCTCTCCGAGACGTGTAACAAAAGCTTTGCCTGCTGGGGCTTCAGAATGCGGTTCTTTCTGGAAGGACGCTGCTTTTTAGCGGGTAATTTTTTATCCCTGTTTTTTATCATGTGCCTCCAATTGCCCCCGCAGGACTCTCGCGGTTTCCTGCAACTGGTTCACCTCGTCACGGGCGACCTGTTCCAGTTTCTGACACGTTTCTTCATAATTGATCCGGTTACGTTCCAGTTCGTCGCGCAGGGCGACGATCGCAAGCTTAAGCTGGGCATTTTCATCATTGGTTGCTGACAGAATCTTCTGAATATTTTCCTCGTGGCGGATCTGGGTTTTTTCCAGCTCGTCCCGCAACGCGCTGATCGTTTCTTTCAAATGCCGGTTTTCAGTTTGAGCCTGATACAGCTCCTGGGTTTCGGGCTGGACTTCCATGACCACCTATTCGAAAGCTTTGAAGAATATTTCTGTTGTCATTATGAGGGAAGCGAAGCGCTTTCCTGACCTTTGACCGCTGATTTCTGTCTGAAATCTATCCGAAAAGCTGTCCGGTGTCAATATTTTCCATGCCATAGACGCTTTCATCTTGCCATTGCTTTCGAGTCCATGTATAAATACACAAATACACCCCAAGGTATTCATCACTGCTCCTGTCTGTCCAGGACCCATGTAAGGAGACTTTATGCACGTTTATTTCTGGGGAACGCGCGGGTCATTACCTGCATCCACAACAGCTCAGATGATTCAGAAAAAGGTATTCAACGCTATACGGATGTCCCGGACTCACCCTCTGGAAACGGATGAGTCTATAAACACTTTCATTCGGAAGGAGCTTCCTTTTTCG
>JBAWYD010000179.1:0-3167 GCA_037143735.1 Deltaproteobacteria bacterium | reverse complement strand
CTGAAGGGCTTCGATCCGGCCGCCTGGCGGAAGGTCCGGGCGGCGGCGCACGAGGTGCTGAAGGAAACGGCGGCCAGGATCATTGCCACGGACATCGACCCGAAAGCAGTCGCGGCGGCGCGTCAGAACGCCCGGACAGCCGGCGTGGAGAACCTCATAGAATTTGGAACCTGCCCTTTTGTTGCAACGCCGGTTCCGGAGCGGAGGGGGATCGTCGTCATCAATCCCCCCTATGGCGCGCGGACGGGCGAGGTTTCAAGACTGGTCGGCCTCTACAGTGAAGTCGGGGATTTCTTCAAGCAGAAGTGTGGCGGCTACCGGGGATACATCTTCACCGGGAATGCGGCTCTGGGAAAACAGGTGGGCCTCCGGACAAAGCGGCGTATCCCCTTTTTCAACAGCGAGATCGAGTGCCGTCTCCTGGAGTACGAGCTATACGAGGGGACCCGGCGGAAAGAAAATAACCTAAAATAAACCCGTCCCCTTTATCCGTCAACTTTTCTTCAACGAAAAAGAGAATGCCTAATTAAATCGAAACAATACAGTGCCGCAAACGCCCGTCGGCAAATTCACGTTTGTAGTCATTTTAACTTGACACAAAACATTTTTTTTGCATACACTCCCCCCCACAGAAAACCGGCACAGGAAAAGATTCCCGATATTGACTTTTTCCCGAAGTCGGCAACGAAAGGAGAATAATTTTATGGCTACACCTGAGTTCAAGTACCAGGATCCGTTCCCACTCGGACCCGACAGCACCAAGTACCGCCTCCTCAGCAAGGACGGCGTATCGGTCGCCTCTTTCGAAGGGAAGGAAATCTTGAAAATCGATCCGGCCGCCCTCGCCTTACTCGCCAACCAGGCGATGCGGGATGTATCGTTCCTCCTGCGGCCAGAGCATAACGAAATGGTCGCCAAGATCCTCACCGACCCGGAAGCATCCATGAACGAAAAAGGCGTCGCCATCGCCATGCTGCGCAACGCGGAAGTGGCTGCCAAATTTGTGCTTCCCATCTGCCAGGACACCGGCACCGCCACCATCGTCGGCAAAAAAGGGCAGCAGGTATGGACCGGCGTGAAGGACGAAGAGTACCTCTCCAAAGGGGTCTACAAGACCTATACCGAGGAAAACCTCCGCTATTCCCAGACCGTGGGGCTGGACATGTACAAAGAGGTGAACACCGGCACGAACATGCCGGCCCAGATCGACATCTACGCTACTGAAGGGATGGATTACAAGTTCCTTTTCATCGCCAAGGGGGGCGGCTCCGCCAACAAGAACTACCTCTACCAGGAGACCAAGGCGCTCCTCACCCCTACCAATCTCTTCAACTTCCTTGTCGACAAGATGAAATCACTCGGCACCGCCGCCTGTCCGCCTTACCACGTGGCCTTCGTCATCGGCGGTACCAGCGCCGAGGGATGCCTGAAGACCGTGAAGCTTGCCTCGGCCAAGTACTATGACAACCTTCCGACAAAGGGGAACGAACAAGGCCAGGCCTTCCGCGATTTGGAGTTGGAAAATAAACTCATGGAAGCGGCCCAAAAGCTCGGAATCGGCGCCCAGTTCGGCGGCAAGTACTTCGCCCACGATATACGCGTGATTCGTCTGCCGCGCCATGGAGCTTCCTGCCCGCTCGGGATGGGGGTATCCTGCTCCGCTGATCGTAACATCAAGGCAAAGATCAATAAAGACGGTATCTGGATCGAGGAAATGGACACAAATCCCGGCCGTCTCATCCCCGATGCATACCGTCGCAAACATGACAGTGGCGTGAAGATCGATCTCAACAAGCCGATGAAAGAGATCCTGGCTGAGTTGTCAAAGCACCCTGTCTCTACAATGCTTATGCTCAACGGCACAATCGTCGTTGGCAGGGACATCGCCCACTCGAAATTTAAGGAGATCATCGATGCCGGCAAGCCGGTTCCCGAATATCTCCTCAAGCACCCGATCTACTATGCCGGGCCGGCCAAGCAGCCGAAGGATAAGCCATCCGGATCTTTCGGCCCGACCACAGCCGGCCGAATGGATTCATACGTCGATCTGCTTCAGTCCAAGGGCGCGTCTCTCGTCATGATCGCCAAAGGAAACCGGAGCCAGCAGGTGACGGACGCGTGCAAGAAGCACGGCGGATTCTACCTCGGTTCCATCGGCGGCCCTGCCGCACTGCTGGCTGAGGAGAACATCAAGAAGGTCGAATGTATTGACTTCCCCGAACTCGGAATGGAAGCGGTCTGGAAGATTGAGGTCGTTGACTTCCCGGCGTTTATCCTCGTGGATGACAAGGGAAATGACTTCTTTAAGCAGATAGGCTGTTAATTGTGAAAAAAACCCCCGGTTGCGGAAGCGGCCGGGGGTTTTTATATTAAATCTAATCCGTCCCCTTTATTTTTTTCTTCAAATACCTGACCGCTTCGGCAATGTCGGGGGCCTGGGTGATGGCTGTGACCATGGCCACCCGGCGCGCCCCTCTCGCAATCACCTGATCGATGTTGGATTCATTGATGCCGCCCATGACCGTGAAAGGGATTTCTGTGTTCTTTTGGATGAGAGTAATCGCATCAGGCCCTAAGACGCGTCCAACGCCCATTTTGGTCTTTGTGGGGAATATGGGTCCGATGTTGATATAATCCGCCCCGTCCGCCCGGGCCTGTAACGCCTCTTCAGGGGAATGGGTGGAAATTCCGATGAGGAGTTCCGGCGCCAGCTTCCTTGCAGCTTTGAGGGGAAGATCGTCCTGCCCCAGGTGAATGCCGTCCGCTTCTACGGCGAGGGCAATATCTATGCGGTCGTTGATGATCAGCAGCACGTCCGCCCTGGCCGTGATTTCCCGGAATCGAAGCGCCAATTCGTACAACACCCTCGTGGAATAGTTCTTCTCCCGGAGCTGGATGATTTTTGCGCCTCCCCGGATCACCGCTTCCAGAACCTCCGGATTAGATCTTCCTGCGGAAAGCGCCTCGCAGGTGACTGGGTAGATGTCCACATTCAGGAACCTGATTTTTCTGTCTTTTCTGTTCATTCAACCGCCTCCCACGAATCTGATGATCTCAATGGTGTCGCCCGCGCCGACAGGTTCATTTTCCATTTCAGCCCGTGCGACAATCTGTAAATTACGTTCCACAACAACCGATCGGGGGTCGATTCCCAGCGACTGCAAAAG
>JBAWYD010000178.1:0-3195 GCA_037143735.1 Deltaproteobacteria bacterium | reverse complement strand
TTTTTCTGTTTATTTCTTTACCTGCTGCTGTGGTCCCGCAAAGCGAACAGCCCACACAAATCCCATTTTGTTCTTGGAACTGAACCGCGTACTGCCGTTGCCGACATTGACCACATAAGAATACATCGGCCCCAGGGGATTGATGGACGATGTCCAGTAATCGCCGAATTTCACCACGTCCTTGAAAGGATGCCCGGAAGGCAGGGCAACCTCGACGCCTTCCTTGTCGATCAGATCCTGGAACTCCGCCTTGCTCGGCAGGCGCCAGTCCTGATTTCCCTGCAAGTTCATCTCCTCGGTGTACTTCATGGCGTCTTCCCAATTCATGCTGCGATACGCTCTATTGGCGTTTCGAACCCACATCATACCCGTCTGCGTATCGGTGACTGTCCCGTCGCCATTATCCTTGAAACGATCCTTCGTTGACTGCATCTTCTTGTGCAACTGCGGGGAAACGCTGGCCATCGAGTTTTCCAACTGGACCTTTTCTTCCGAGATCCTCACCTTTGCCGCCTCCAGATCCGCAACTTCTTTCCTCAAGGCATCGATCTTCTTCCGATCCGCCTCTTCCTTGAGCCTTCGCTCGTCGTCCTCTTTCTTCAACCTTGCCTGGTAGGCAATCTGCGTCTGCTCTTTTTCACCCAGATTATTTCTTTCGGCTGCGATCTTCTTTCGCTCGTCGTCGAGGCGCATTTTCTCCTTTTCCAGGGTCGCTCTCATTTCCTCATCCACATGCTTGCCCTGAGTCAACTGAGACTTCAAACGCTCCTCATCCGCCTTATATTGATTCTCCCGGTTACTGAGATGACCCTTTTCCGCGGCAAGCCTCTGCTTCTCCGTTTCGAGGTTCTTGGTGTCATCATCCAGCTTCTTCTTCAACGTATCCAGCTCGGCCACTCTTGTCTGCTGTTCCGTTGTCAATTTAGCCTGCTTTTCCATCAGTTGCTTCTGTTTGACCTCCAACTCGCCGGCCTTTTTCTCGGCATCCAGATTCTTTGCCTCCGCATTGGCAAGCTTGGCCAGCAGCGACTCGATCCTGGTCTTCATCTCCAGCTTTTCCTGCTCCGACTTCCCGCTTGTTTCAAGATCCTTCTGAAGCGTCGCTACCTTCTCCTGGACGGATAATTTCGTCAGAATGAACAGGCCGTCTTCATCCGTAATCGCCCGGAGCCGGAAATTGGCAGGAATCTGCTTGCCCGTCTGCGCTACCTTGGGACGTATATCGGTCTGAAAGAGTGTTTCCATGTCGATGTAGCGCCGCTGATTACTATTCAGGGCCTTCAGAAAATAGTGGGCGAAGAGGCTGTTCTCGCTGCCGGAGATCATATCGATGACGGGTTCATTCCCACCGGACGTAATAACCTCGCGTGATTTTTTACCCGACCGCTCCCGGAGTTTATCCGCATAGTTCTCATCTTCGACGTCGGTTATTTTCGAGGCATCGTTAACACCGCGAAGCATGATCCCGCTGTAGCAGCTATCCGCCACGAGGAGCAGATTCTTGACCTTGATCTTCGCCGACTCGAGGACGGAGCGGATCGCCGAATGTGGAAGCCACGTCGAGACGTCGTTCACCTTCGCCGAGATGGGAATCCAGTATCCGTCTCCGGTAAGATCGTCGATCTGTCCGTGCCCTGCGTAATAGATGAGCAGATTGTCCTTTTCGGTCAGTTTCCGCGACTTGTCCCGGATGACCTTGAGGATGTTGGAATGGGTCGGCCTGACCGGCGTATTGTCGTCGACAATCGTGATGTTGGCCTCCTGGAAGCCGTAATGGGTAACCAATGCCAGCTTTAAAGCGCTGATGTCGTTGATCGGCGTCCTTAGCGGAGGCCAGTCCTCATAGGCGTTGATGCCGATGAGGATGGCGTGGTAATTGCCAAAATCGGCAGGCGGAGCCTCCTTTTTAACCCCCATTCCCCTATTTCCCGTCTGTGGTTTCTGTTGCTGCTTTTCGTCGGAAACGGAGATCGTAGAGCTTGAGAGGACGAAGCAGAACGCAACGACGATGACGAATAACATGTAAAGATTCTTCTTTAACATTTCAGCGCCCTCCATTCTGTCCGGTGTAGACATCCAGCGATGTTTCATAAAACTCTGTCGTTTTTTGTGAATTGTTTGCTATGGCACAACCCCGATACCGGTCTCCTACAATTTCTAATCCCTGTTTTCCCAGGTTCAGAAAGCCCTGGGTGGTCACGGACATTTTATCAAACTTCTCAACAGGCGACGTCGAGGCGTAAAACACGATCTTTTCCTTACCGAACGGCGACTGCACCCGGAATGAAAACCCGTCGCGAACCTCAGGAATCGAGTGGGTGGCGCCGCCCTTGAAGACATTGTTCGGTCTGAAGAGGTTGGGCAGCAATTGCACGACATTCCCGTTCATTTCCTGATACACAAGGTAAAGATAAAAGTCCTTGTTCCCCACGAAGGATATTCTCACCTTCTCGCCCTCTTGATAAATCGTTTTATCCGTCCATACCTTTACAAAGAGCGGACCTTCTTTCATCTCCACCGGGTCGCCCGGCTTTGACGACGGAGATTCAGTCTTCCGGTCGTCCCTTTCCTTGAGGCTGTAAGTAACCTCCGCCTTGATCAGCACGCGATACCGGCTGCTGTTATCGAGGCCCAGATCCTTCATTTCGAGGATCCTCACCCCCGCCTCCGCCCGGCTCAGTATCAGGTCGTAGCTCACCTGAAAGTCTTCCACCCGGGTCTGACTCTTGATCTCGGTCCGGGCGCTTTCCACGGCCTTCCGCTTCGCGTCCATCTCCGCTTCCAGCCGTGTCTGCTTCAGGGTCTTGTCCTCGGAAATGTAGGCAATACCCTCAACTTCCGTAATGATAGATCCCTTTTCCGATTGACCCGCAATACCCCGACCAGGAAAGCCCGTATCTAAGATAATGATAACCAGAGCAAAAATCAAGAGTGTAGAAAAAAGATTTTTATTCATTATCATTATCCCTTGTCACCTTGTACGCCTTACCTGATCCTGATCGTTCCGTCCTCTTCCTCTTCGACGATCCCTGACAGGACCGTTTCCGCACCCGGCGTGTAATCCGCCGCGTACTCCTTCGGGGCGATCCGGAAGAACTCTTCGTACATCGCCTGCTGCTGGAGCCTCACGAGCTGATCGTAAGCCGACAGCAAGTACTGCACCGTCCCCGCGGCTTCTTCAACGGACTTCTTGTT
>JBAWYD010000177.1:0-3206 GCA_037143735.1 Deltaproteobacteria bacterium | reverse complement strand
AAATATATTGCGTAATTAATCCTTGACTTATCCGATCGGGAAGCATATATTGCCGCTAATTTTAAAGCCGGTTTTGGTCCATCATGTCCCCAGAGCCTGTAAAAGGCTGCTGGGTTTTTTATTGGGCCGACCCGGACAAACACAGGAGATATATGACAACAAAAGGTAAAAACAAGACAATCCAGCGGCAAAAGGAATTCGATCGCATGTTGCAACCGAAGGGGAGCATGGTGATTATTTAATGAGTTTCAAATCTTTTAATCTGCATCCCCATATCGAATCCGGTATCAAGGCCGTCGGTTACACGGCGCCCACGCCCATTCAAATTCAATGCATTCCATCCATTCTCCAGAAGCGGGACCTCATGGGACTGGCCCAGACAGGAACCGGGAAGACCGCGGCATTCGTGCTCCCCATCCTGCAGCGCTTCATGGATGGTCCGCGCAAGCACATCCGGGCGCTCATCATCGCCCCGACACGGGAACTGGCAGAGCAGATACACGAGCATGTGTGTCAACTCGGCCGACATACAAAACTGAAGAGCGTCACCATTTATGGCGGCGTGAGCAAAAACCCTCAGATAGGAAAGCTCCGTGACGGAATCGATATCGCCGTGGCCTGCCCTGGACGTCTGGTCGATCTCATGAACCAGGGTGTTATTGATTTATCCCGTCTGGAAGTACTCGTCCTTGACGAGGCGGACCGCATGTTCGACATGGGGTTTCTACCGGATATCAGGAAGATCATTAAAAGTCTGCCTGCTCAGCGCCAGACGCTGCTGTTTTCCGCCACCATGCCCGACGACATCCGGAAACTTGCACAGGAAATCCTGCGCAATCCCCTCAACGTCCGGGTTGACGATACCATCCCGATATCCACGGTTTCTCACGCCATCTATCCCGTTGAATCGCACCTGAAAGCGGCACTTCTGATGAAGATTCTTGACCGAACGAATACGGACTCGGTCCTCGTCTTCACGCGCACCAGGGACCGCGCGACCCGCCTCGCGAAGCAGATGAAAAGCGCCGGTTTTGTCGCGGCGTCTCTGCAGGGGGATCTGCCGCAGAACCAGAGAGAAGCGGCACTCAGCGGATTCCGCAACGGCAAATACCGCATCCTGGTGGCTACCGACATCGCCGCCCGGGGTATCGACGTTTCCAGGATATCGCATGTGATCAATTACGATATGCCCGATACCGTCGATGCGTACACACACCGCATCGGACGTACAGGCCGTGCTTCAAGAACGGGGGATGCGTTTACTTTTGTGACGCTCAAAGACAGGGCCTTTGTGTGGAACATTGAGCGGGCTTTAGGCGAAACTCTTGAAAGAAGGACGCTTGGGGATTTCGATTACAGCGTGCCGGCGCCGGCAGGAAGAGGTGAATCGGGAGGATCGGGATTTTCCGCAAGACAGCCAGGTTCGATGAAGGTCATGGGACGGTCCTCGACGCAACGGACGCTCGCGTCCTTACCGGCAACTTCGCCGGTCTCACCTTTCCAGAGCGGATCGCGACCTCTTTCCAGAAAAACGCCCGTCTTCAGCTCGTCGCGATCTAAATCACGACGAGCTCATTAATAAAAAATACAAAGTCGGGAAAAAATCTGATATACTGCCAAAAATTTAACGAAGGAGAATTTATGAAAATCTATGTAGGCAACCTGTCTTACTCTGTCACAGAAGAAGATTTACGTCAGGCTTTTGAAGATTTTGGACAGGTAGAATCAGCGTCCATCATTAAGGACCAGTCGAGCGGCCAGTCCAAAGGATTCGGTTTTATCGAGATGCCCTCAAAAGAGGAAGCTCAGGCTGCCATAAGCGGGATAAACGGAAAAGAAATAAAGGGTCGAAAATTGAACGTGAACGAGGCTCGCCCCCGCACCGACGATCGCCGTGGTGGCGGTGGTGGAGGTGGTGGTGGCAGGCGGCCCGGAGGCAGACCCCGCTATTAGCAGGCGTCTTTTCTCCTTCAATTGCTGTTACACCGCCTTTTGAGTGCGGCTACATCTTTCCGGGGCAAGTTCTGGTAATTCCGATTGATTCAACCGGCACATAACAGCCCCGGGATTATCGTTGTGATTTAATCCCAATGAGTGGCCAGGTTCGTGGGCGAGCAAGCGCACCAGTCTGTTAGTGCTGTCATGCTGGTATGACGAAAAAACGCTTGATGAGATCCTCAGCAGTATGGAAATTAATTAAGCCCCCCTTCAAATACGACTACCGGGAACACGCCGGTTCGCCGGCACGGCCACCAGCATTCCTCCCACGCACAGGGCGGCGGCAAATAACATGACGCCCCTGTATCCCCATCCCTGGGCAATGAGACCGCCAAGGAGCGGACCAACGGCGTTACACAAATTAAGAGTGGACTGGAACAGTCCCCCGGCGGTGCCCCTTTCTTTCCCGCTGCGCAGGACGATAAGCAGCGCGCCGACATAGAGACAGGCCCATGCCACGCCCATGAACGCCTGTATTAAGATCAGATAATAACGGCCGGTCACAAAAATGTACGCTGTAAAAACAAAAACGGAAAGGAGTTGACCGTAAAAAAATATTTTATACTCAGAAAACCGCGCCAGGTTTTGCATGACCACAAACTGCACGGCAAAATTAATCCCCCATAAAAGACCGATCCAGAAATTGTCCATCCCGATAGAGACCAGATACAGCGGAAAAATGATCCAGACGGCGCTTGCTCCAAGATGGCGCAGGAATACAGCAAGGTAAATCCTGTAATCCCGTCGCATGACGTGCCACAGGTTGGGAGGTTTAGAAAAATGATGCGCCGGGGCCTTTTGAAAAGCCAGAGAGAAGATAAAGGCCAGCAGGCAGACCAGAAAGCTGGTCCAGAAAATCAATCGGACCTCGCCAAGCAGAGCCGTTGCCAGGGCGCCGAAAATCCATCCGAGAGAGCCGTAAGAGCTGTATTTCCCCATATCGGCACCGGATTCAAAAACGTAGGCAATGGTTGCCGCAACGGAGATGCCCATGGAAAACCCTACGACGCCCCGAACAATTATTAACATAAGGACACTTTCAGCCAGAAGCTGAAAAGCAAAAGCCGCGCTGCTTATCAAAAGCCCCCACCGCACGAAAAGAAGCCTTCCCAGATGGTCCGATTTCCATCCTGAAAAAAGGGAAGAAAACAAAAAAGCCGTTCCGTAGGCAGCGCCTACGAGGCCGACTTCAAAATCAGACGCCCCTA
>JBAWYD010000176.1:0-3239 GCA_037143735.1 Deltaproteobacteria bacterium | reverse complement strand
TCAGAATTATGATCTTGCTTTTTTGCGCGGACGATGGCATAAATGCCTTCCTGAAAGAGAGCTTCAAGTTATTTTAGCAGATATGCCGCCTTTCAAGGGGTTATTAATGGTCAGCATTACATTGACTTGGCGGGTAGCTTGCCTTATAATTTAACTCCGAAAAATGAAGATTCTGCATTATTCTTCACGGGAGGTTTGAAATGTCATTAAAGTTAAAAATATCATTTTTATTTTTGATGATTCCGCTTTTTTCTTGTTCGATGGCAACTCCTAATCTTCATGTGGTCAATGGCGAAACTAGAATGACCTTGACGCAATCAGCCCCTATCTCGAGAGGCGCTGACATCTCCCTCGACGGGAAATATTTATTAACGGGAGGGGTAGGCGTCTTTAGTTATTGGGATATATCAAGGGGCATGCTGATCAACAGATATTCAGCAGAACTTCCTCAAATAATGGGTACCTATCTCACGACAGGCATTATCCCTGTCGCTTTCGCTTCAACCGGTAAATATGCTTTGTCTGGCGGCGAAGAACTGAAGTTATGGGATTTATCATCGGGCAAGGTAATAAGAAAAATCAGTGGTGATCCAGCCAATAGTATTGGCGTTTCATCAGACGGGAGAACAGTTTTATCATGCATCGAATCAGAATGGTCTTTCCGTGAAGACAAATTGAACCTGCACGATGTTAGCAGCGGAAATATAATAACGCAATGGAACGCACGCAATAGCGGAGGGCTTATAGCCCTGTCACCCGATGGGAAATATGTCATGTCGACCGGAGGCGGAGCCCGCAAATCTGCATGGGAGGACAGAGGAGTCATAAATCTATGGAACACATCAAGTGGTAGGCTTGTTAATAGTTTTGCAGGCACAGGAACTACTAAAAGTGTCGGGCATGCGGTCCTAGCTATGGCTTTTTCAACAGATGGCAAATACGGTGTTTCAGGTGGAACAGATGGTTCTGTGCGGCTCTGGAGCATTCCTGACGGTGAAGAATTAAAAACAATACGAGGTCACTCGGGCTTGGTTGGAACCAAGGCAGTCGCTCTTTCCCCCGATGGCAGGCTTATACTATCCGTTGGCGGTTCTGATGGTCTTGCCAAACTGTGGGATGCCTCCTCCGGATCTCTGATCAGATCATTTATGGTGTCCGATGACCGCTTTGTCGGCGTCAGACGATTAGGCGGGCTTATTAGCGGTTGGGTTGCGTTTACGCCGAATGGCAAACGAATCATTTACATGGGATCAGATGCATCGTTTCGGATCTTTGATGTTGAAACTGGCGCTGAAGTTGCCACATTGATTGGATTTGAAAATGGCGAATGGTTGGTTGTTACAGTCGAAGGTTATTATAATGCTTCGGAAAAGGGCGCTCAATATCTGAAAGTAAATTATGAAGGAAAGAACTATAGCGTGGACCAGTTTTATGATGTTTTCTATCGCCCGGATATCGTGGCGGCTAAACTCAATGGACAAGATATCAGCAGTCTTATTTCCGTCACCATGAAGGATGCGGCAAAAAGCCCACCCCCTTTGGTCGAAGTTACTTCGCAAACAGTCAGTGCCGACCAGAAAAAGACTAAAGTCTGCTATAAAGTCAATAGCACCGGTGGTGGTATTGGTGAGGTACGGTTATTTCATAACGGCAAGCTTATCCAGTCTGATGGCTTTTACAGAGAAATGGCCAAGTCTTCTTCCGACGAAACCCAACTTGCATCCCTCGATGGCAAGGCCATCTATGAGGACATGAGAAGTATCATGGTCAAAGGGACTGTTGACACACCCGTTGTCCGCCAACCTAAAGGTGATGAGGTTGAGACCTGCACCGAGGTGGAAGCTGTTTCCGGAGAGAACGAGGTGAGCGTGACGGCCTTCAACAAAAGCAACACCGTCCAGAGCTATATGAAGACAATCAACTTCCGTTCTGATCTCAAACCGGAAGAACCACATCTCTATATTCTGTCCGTCGGCATTGACAAATACAGAAACGAAAAGGATAATTTGAAGTATGCTGTGAAGGATGCCGGAGATATAACGGACCGTCTCCTCAAACAGTCTAAGACACTTTACAAGCCCAACAACATCCACTATGAACTTCTAACCAACGGGCAGGCCACAAGGGAAAACATCACCAGAAAGATCGATGAACTTTCCAGGGTCATCAAGCCGACAGATGGTTTCATCCTATTCGTGGCAGGACATGGAGTCCTGTTACAGAACCAATACTATATGCTGACACACGATTACGACGGAACTATCAATGAGAAGAACACAATCAGCTCCAATGCCATTATCGATATGTCAAAGAAGATTAAATCTTTAAGTCAGCTTTTCATCTTCGATACATGTCATGCTGGGGGCGTGGACACGATCATCAGCGGTCTTTACGATGCAAGGATGTCGGTTCTTGCCAAGAAGATGGGGCTGCACATTTATGCATCAGCCAATGATAGGCAGGCAGCGATTGACGGTTACAAGAACAACGGCCTTTTCACTTATACCCTACTGGATGGATTAAATAACAACAGGCAGGCCGATAAATATAAAGACGGCACGGTCAGCATAGCAGGGCTAGGTGAATATTCCAAGAAGATGACAACGAGCATCTCCAAACAGATCGGCCATGAACAGACGCCGCTAATTATCAACTTCGGTAAAGATAGCCTTTTATATAAATTACAGTGAAGATTACGATCGTTAATCATCAATCGTTTCATATACTGTCCATGCTTTGTTTGTAGGTGTTGTCATTTCCAGCCAACTACCCTTTTTCATTGATAAAGTCTCGCTGATTACCAAGTGAATGGTGGTAAAGAAAAGCATCTAAAACTGTTCCCAATTCTCCCGGATTCCGGGAAACTGCCATAGACGGGATGTTTTCTGAACATCCCGGCGAGGGCGTGAGATGACATGGGGAGTCGCTTCCGCTTTTATCCACAAACTGATCCATCCGGGGAACCAAAAGCGGGCAAATACCTCGCATGCAAATCAAGGACATGTTCATTTATTCATTAATGATAACAATAAGTTAAGTGACATCGCGCGGTGATATCGCGTCTTTTATACGGTGACGCCTTCGAGTAATAGGAACACAGGGGAGGGGCGCAACGTACGAACAATTTGAATAATTTTACAGGTATTTTTAAATTCTTATACAAATTACCGTAATTTTGTACATATCTGGAGTGAACCCCACCTCTTGCACAAAACATGATAGAGTATTAGACAGGATCA
>JBAWYD010000175.1:0-3312 GCA_037143735.1 Deltaproteobacteria bacterium | reverse complement strand
CACAAAACGATACGCATAGCCTTTAAGAACGCTTTCCTCACTCCAAAAGTTCCTGCCGATTTCCAGGCAATAAGCAGCAAAACACTGTGCTCCCATAAGCTGTTGGATGATTTCCTTATTCGGTCCTTTCACTGCCTTAATCTCAATGCAAAGGATGATCTTCTTGCTGATTGTATCCGCTATGATGACAAAATCGGCACGTTTGCATTCACCACGCGAACCATTAAACACCGTATCCGGAGACCTGAATGCGTCCGCTTTAATGACGATGACTTCTTCCGGCAGTCCATGAATTGTTACCGATGAGTCCGGCTGCTGAGGCTCAGTAAGTGTGACCTTCCTTCTGTTGCCAGCAACAGTCAAAGACACCTTTGCGGCATCCTTAATCATCTCCTCAAGAATACCTATGTCAGACATCGTCATTCCCCTCCCCAGACGATTTCTTCCTGAATGCGGTTCATGGTCTCGATGGTCATATCGAAGCTGCGCGCCTCGATCCCAAGTTCCCGGTCGATATCGGCCGGGGTAAGCGTCTGGCAACGCGTCTTTCTCTGCCCGCCCTCCAGCATCACCAGCGCCTCCTCAGCGATATACACCTTGACCCTGTCGGACGAAAGCAGTTCTTCCTTCGCATATCCTTCCTTTTCGGCGATCCGTTTCAGATGCGGCTTGTCATGATTGAGCATAATCAGGGTATTCAACTCTTTAATAATGTAATCGCTGTGTGTTGTGATAAAGACCTTGATTCCAAGATTGACCAGCCGGGCAAACAGCCGCGCCACGCGGCACTGATTCTCCGGGTGGAGGTTCAGTTCCGGTTCGTCCACCATAAGCAAATCGCCCGCCGTGGCCACGTGCCGAAGGTAAAATCCAATGTCAAGAAGAGAACGCACCGCGCTCGAACTTTCGTCCATGGACAGCTTGATCCGTTTCCCCTTAGGTACGTAAAAAAGCTCGTCATTCCGAGTCACCGCATACTCGCCGCCGATGATGTCTGTAAATTTGTCCAGCACTTCGGAATGATTCTCAGCAATGAAACTCTTCCTCTTAGCGATTGTCTCGAGCTGGCGTGTAAACTCCACATTCGTTTTGACTGGCAAGGCATAGTCCTTATAAACCTTGAACAAGAGCTCCATCGGGTTGATGCTCTTATCCGTCTGACTCATTTCTTCCATGATTCGATTTCTGGGGAAATTCAATTCTTTTCGGAAAATCGCCGCGCCCGTCCGCTCCGCGCTGGCGATAAATGGATTAGGGAATAGATGGCCGAAAATGATGTCTTTGATCGCATTACCGATGATCTGGGTAATGATATTTCTGGGTATCATTAGCTCCGTCTTCTCGACCAGAAGGGTAATTACGACATCCGTGCTTCCTTCGCTCTTGGTGATGGAAAACAATTTCGCGTTGGCCGCTCGCATAACCTGGTCAAATTTCTCAGCCGGACGGATGTCTTTCGGATCCAAAGTAACTTCAAACTCCGTGTCCTTGAAACGGTCCGGCTGCGCCGCAAACACCTTGGGCAACTGCTTCGCATACGCCTGACATCCGGCAGAAAGAATCTGCGCGGCGCTATCGACGTATTGGGTCACATCAATGTGTGCGGCTCCCTCGGCAAGCAACTGGTTGATTGCGCTATCGGTGATATGAATCGAAAACACCTCGCGCCAGAAAGACAGAAACCCAAAGAGCGCGTAGGTCGCATAAGTCTTCCCCGTATTGTTGCCGCCGCACAAAATGGTCAGGTCGCCCAGCGAGAACTCACCTTGCTTGAGAGGTCCAAGATTCTTGATCTCTATTTTCATGAATGGCTCCTATATACATCGCGCTTCAATAGCGCCATATCGTCCTGCCGCATGTCCTGCACCGTGAGCAAGCAGTTTACCCGATCTTCTCTGAATTCGCCATACAATGGCCCCAATCGCGGGTGCTGAAAAACGCCCCTTCAAGGTGCTAATGATACCTAATGAAAACTGGGATGGAGCGCCATCAGGCAATTTCCTTTTCCAGGATTCGCCGGCCGTTCTGGCGGAAGTCGTCCAACGAAATAAACTGTTTATCTGCCGCGCTGGTGATTCGGCTGCGGTCTTTGCGAGGCAGTGCCTCGAAATCTTGATGCACGATCAGATTCGTGGAGGTGAGTTGCGCGCGCTGGAACTCCAGACAGGCGATGGTCGCAAGTCTTGCTTTATATACGTCTTTCACTCCAAACAAGAAGACGGCATGCGTACCGTTCCCGAAGCGGTAATCCACTTCCAAGTCGTCACGGTCCGATAAAGGAAGCACCTTTGCCTGGGGATTGAAGAGCGCACATTGATCCAGCACGAATTCGTCAAGCTGTTCATAGAAGAGGTTCTCGATGACCTCGCGTTTGTACAACCGCATGTTTGATACTTTCGCCACGATTTGTGCAAAGTGAAGGATCGTTGGGTAGAGCGACTGTGGATCAGTCTCCACATAGAGCACGCCGTTCTCTTCATTCACTTGATTCTCGGCAAGGATTTTCTGGAAAATGCGTTCCTTATTCGGCGTATCCAGTTCAAAGGAATAGGAAAGCCGCATCAGAGTCATGCCGTAATCGCTTACCCGGATTTTGTCTTGTCCATTCCTCGGCAAATCCAGAAAGATATCCACCATGTCCCCGTCTTCGTGATATAAGGGCGCGACCAGTTGAACGATGCCGGGGCGCTTCTCGCGTAGACTGACGCGATGATTGAATTGGGATTGGAGCAGTTCAAGATAGTTCATGGCTGGCCTTCCTCCGGTGTAAATAACTCTTGTTGACAGCCCAGGAAATAGCCTTCTGCGTCAACGATGTTAGCCAATGTGAGAAAGTGATGCAATGCCTCTTGGAAGGAAGCGTAAGCGTCAGTCAACGCCGCGAATTTCTCCGGCGACAATCCGCTGTCAATAACGTCTGCTCTTGCCCGATGGATATGATAGCCCAAGTGGGGATGTGAATCCTCGAATGGCGAGTTGTCGTGTTCTCCGTGTGGTCCGTTACAACGCAGCAATACGAGCTCGCCCGGCTCGTTTCGGGGGTCATGAACAAGGCCAATGGAAAAGTTCTCCGGGAACTTTTCGTTGACACGCATAAAGACGGAGAATCGCCATTTGCCATCCATCGAACTGAGCGTCATGTCTTTTCGCTGATGCCCGCCCTCTGATCGCATTTCTTTCCTGGGCGGATCCACCACCTTTTTGGAGCAGGAAACCAGTTCATCCAGTTCGGCCTGAGCCCACGCTTTCATACCTTCACCTCCACAATCGTCATCGTATCATTCCCGAAGATATCCACCACCTTCACGGCGA
>JBAWYD010000174.1:0-3324 GCA_037143735.1 Deltaproteobacteria bacterium | reverse complement strand
CGGAAATCGCCGCCCGCATGGGGACGAAAGCGCCCGCCGTGGCCCGGATCGAGGCCGGCGGGGGCAGCAAACGCCATTCTCCCTCCATCGCCACATTGCGCCGGTATGCCGAGGCGGTGGGGTGCAAGCTCAAAATCGAGTTTGTGCCGAGATAGAGCAGAAAAAATATTATCTTGACATTCGGCGGTGACATGACTAAAAATAGACCGCTGCGACGGAAACAATAACGGAAACAATAGAAGTAGTCACACATTACTTTTTTCAACCTTGGGAGGATCAGAATCATGAAAAATTTAATGAGTATTGCTGTGGCTTTGTGTCTGGTTTTTGGCGGATTCGCCATGGATCCGACTCAGGGCTGCGCTGCCGAGCCGAAAGGCAAAAAGCAAGCCGTAAGTTCAAGCAACATAGACTTCGATTGGGCATTCGGCGTCTATACGGAGAAAGACAAGAAGCTGGTCAGCGTCGATCGCGATACCGCCCTCAAGTCGGGCGACGATCTGAAGATGCTGGTCAATCTCTCGAAAGAGTGCTTCGTCTATGTCATCCACTACGGGCCCAAGGATGAAGTGGAGATGATTTTCCCCTATGATCTCCAGCAGTTCAAGACAGACTACAAGGTCAGCAAGAACTACTTCATTCCCAAGGGCAAAAGCTGGAGCACCCTCGATCAGCAGAAAGGCAAGGAGGTCTTCTTCATCGTGGCCTCGAACAAGCGCCTTACCGATCTGGAGGCAAAGCTGAGCGCCTATATGTCCGCCCCGGCCGGCAAGAAGGCCGTCCTGGCCAAGCAGGTGGTCTCGGAAGTGCGCGGCGTGCGGAAACGCTTCACGAACTACGCGACCCTGGCGGAGAAACCCGTAACGATCGGAGGCAGCATCCGGGGCACGGGGAAGGCCGATGACGAGAAACGGCCCGATATCTCAACCATCGCCAAGCGCGTAACGGCGCAGAACCTCTACACCAAGACGATAACCATTGATCACAAGTAAAAAACGGGGATTGCGGGACACGGTGATCATCATCGTGTCCTCACTCGTCTTTGCCCACCTGGCCTATTGGCTCCTGCCGGGTTTGCTGCGCACCTGGAACGCCCAGGCGACGGACCAGCTGTTCATGCTCCGTCAACAATACTTTCCCGGCCAGAACGCCTACAACGGCCTCATCGTTCACGTTGACGAAACGGACGCCTCCGTACAGGAGCTGACCGGTTCGTATCTGACGCGTCAGCACTACGCCCAGGTGGTCCGCAACCTGGGCGAACTCAAGACATCCGTGCAGATCTGGGATTACGTCTTCGCTGCCCCCAAGCCGGAGGAGGGATTCGACGAAATCTTCTTCGAGAGCAACCGCACGGCGAACAACGCCTACTACGGCATGGTTTTCGATCTCAAGGACCAGCCTCCCGCGCAGCATCCGCAGCGGCCCGAATGGTACGCGGAGTATCTCGACAATACGAAATGGCAGGTCAAGGTAGAGGGCGACCTGAGCAAACTCTACACGGGCGTCGATACCCTCCTCACCTTCCGCGACTTTGCCGATTCCTCGAAAGGACTGGGTTTTCTCAGCCTCCGCATCGATCCGGACGGCGTCTTCCGCCGGGCGCCCCTCATGGTCCACTATGAAGACGCCGTTTACCCGAGCTTTCCCTTCCGCGCCGTCTGCGACTACCTCCAGGTGCCTCCCGAGAACATCATCTTAAGACCGGGCAAAGAGGTCATCCTGAAAAACGCCCAGCCGCCGGGCAAGGAACCACGGGACATCACGATCCCCGTGGACGACCGCTGCAACATTATCGTCAACTTCGTCGGCCCCTGGAGCGCCATGACGCACTATCAGCTCTCCCGGATCTACCACGCCGCCGATGACCGCGACGCCATGGAGCATGACATGATACCCGAGTTCGAGGGGAAGATCGCCGTCGTCTCCGTCGCAGCGACGGGCGCCGCCGACGTCGGTCCCGTGCCGACGGACAACGACTATCCCTTAAGCGGCATCCACGCCAACGTCATGCACACCATCCTCTCGGAGAAGTTCCTGCGGGAATGGACGATCTGGCCCATGTTCGGCGTCGAGTTCCTGCTTCTGGCCGGCGTCTTCGGCCTCGCCTACAGGTTTCAGTCCCGGGGCCTCGCCATCGGCGGCCTCGCCCTCCTGTCGGGATACGTCCTCTTCGTCACGGCCATGTTCGTCTATGGCAGCGTCATCGTCAACATTGTCCGTCCCGTCCTTACCATTGTCCTGTCTGTGGGCGGCATCGGGGCGTACCGCTACATCAAGGAGGAGCAGCAGAAGGAAGATCTGAAAAAGTCTTTCGAGGCCTTCCTGCCCCCCTCGATCGTCAAGAAGATCATGGCGAATCCCGAATCGGTACTGGAGGTCCATAAACGGGAACTCACCATCCTCTTCAGTGATATCAAGAACTTCACCACCTATTCCTCCGTCATGAACCCCGACCAGATCCAGACCTTTCTGGCGGAATATTTCACCGCCATGGTAGAGATCGTCTTCAAATACGAGGGGACGGTGGACAAATACATCGGCGACGGCCTGATGGTCTTTTTCGGCGCTCCCGACCACCAGCCCGACCATGCCGTACGCTGTGTGAAGGCCGCCATCGAGATGCAGCACAAGTGCCGGGAATTGAAGGAGAAGTGGGTCAGGGAAGGCCTCTTCCCCCTGATGATCCGCATCGGCATCAACACCGGCGAGGTCGTCGTCGGCAACTTCGGCTCTGCCCTCCGGCTCTCCTACACCGTCCTGGGCTCCGATGTGAACCTGGCGAACCGGCTGGAATCGAACGCCCCCGTGGAGGGGATCATGATTGCGAAGCGGACCTTCGAGCTGTTGGACGGTCAGATTCCCGCCCTTCTCCACGAGCCGATTCTGGTGAAAGGGATAGACACGCCCATCGAAGTCTATACCGTCCCGGTGGATGATAATAATGATGATCTCGTAAAAAGTCAGCATCACCCTTCGACAGGCTCAGGGTGAACGGTGTAACCTATTGATATTCCGTTCGTGCTGAGCTTGTCGAAGCATGAACGACATCGGAATATGACTTTTTACGAGTCCATCAATAATAACAATAAGGATAGCAGCTAACCACCATTAGCAAAAAAATTAGCAAAAAAAACTTGACTTTTATTATAAATAGGATAACTTTTGTCAAAATTGATTCATCTAATTATACCGGTATAGTAGTTTTATTGCTGCAAACTGGATTGCATTTCCCAAGTTAGGCATGGTTTCTACAAAGGAGGGGCAAGTGATTATCGCGCATAAAATCAAGCATTTCTTTTTCGTATCCTTCACAGTCATCTT
>JBAWYD010000173.1:0-3391 GCA_037143735.1 Deltaproteobacteria bacterium | reverse complement strand
TTCGGACGATGACGTTTGATTTTCATCCGGAAGCAGAAACGGAATTCCTTGAGGCTATCGCGTACTACGAAAGCTGCGCACCGGGACTGGGAGAAGATTTCTCTCTGGAGGTCTATTCCACCGTACGGAACATCGTATCCTATTCGCACGCATGGCCGATTGTTGAAGATGATGTCCGCAGATGTCTGACCAGTCGCTTTCCATACGGAGTTCTATACAGCATTGAGTCCGATCGCGTCTACATCCTCGCGGTCATGCATCTTCATCGACACCCGGACTACTGGAAGTCCAGACGATAGACGGGCAGAACCAGAGGGAAAAGAGATTATTCATTAACATAGGATATTTTGCCCAACCTCAGTCAATCAACCCGACCGGGAACCCCACTAGCGCAGATCGCCACACTCCGTGGCTCAGCAGGTTATTTCTATCGTTCAAGCGCAACTGTCGTAGGCCAAGGCATGCAAGCATGCCGGCCCTCCGGGAGTTTCCCATGCCCGGCTTGCAGCGGATCGCCGGGGGCTCCCGCTGGAAGCCGGGCGTTAGGCAGTGAACAACTAAACGCAAGAGGAGGAGGGAGCATGAAGAGGGTATTGATGACAGTGCTGGCGGGTCTTCTGAGTGCGGTAGTCTTGAGTGTATATGCTTTTGCGCAGACTGAAAGGCCGGGGAATTCTGCGACTCAGGACGTGCTGATCAAGAGTCAGGTGGAAACCGCTGTCAGCATGCTTCAGGCAATCCATGCAAAGCATCGGCGGGGGGAAATGACCCTTGATAAGGCAAAAGAGCTTGGCGCCGGCCTGCTGCGGGAACTCAGGTATGGGGCCGACGGATATTTCTGGGCCGATACGACGGAAGGCGTCAATGTGGTTCTCTACGGACGAAAAGACGTGGAGGGACGGAATCGGCTTGAAGACAAGGACCCCAAGGGTATGTACTACGTAAAGGAATTTCTGGCAAAAGCGAAAGCCGGTGGCGGGTATGTCGAGTACCTGTTTTCGAAGGAGGGACAGACCACAACTCAACCGAAAAGATCATATGTCCTTCTGTTTGAACCATTCGGATGGGTTGTCGGTAGTGGATATTACCGCTGAAAATACCAAATAGATAGCACGGGGTTCATATCTATAACCTTTGAAGGAGATCGTCATGAGCAAATACAAAATCGCCGTTATCGTCGGAAGCCTTCGTAAAGATTCATTCAACCGCAAGCTGGCTGACGCCATTGTAAAATTGGCGCCGTCGGAATTCTCATTCAAACAATTGCAAATCGGCGACCTGCCGCTTTACAATCAGGACGACGACGCGAACCAGGCCGAGTCCGTCAAACAGATGAAGAACGAAATCAAGACCGCCCAGGGCCTTCTGTTCGTTACGCCCGAATACAACCGTTCGATCCCTGGCGTACTCAAGAACGCAATCGACCAGGCTTCGCGTCCTTATGGGCAAAACGCTTGGGCGGGGAAGCCGGCTGGTGTTTTGGGCGCTTCGATCGGCGTCATCGGCACGGCCATGGCACAACAGCATTTACGCAATGTTCTCGCGTTTCTGGACGTACCGACGCTTGGCCAACCCGAAGCATTCATCCATGCAAAGGATGGCTTGTTTGACGAGGCCGGCAATATCGGTGCAGGCAGCAAACAATTCCTGCAGAACTGGATGGACCGGTATGTCGCATGGGTGAAAAAGCACGCTGCCTGATGCAGAATGTAAGAGGGGCGAAGATCATCGACCTGCTCAAGGGCGAGAAAGATATCGAGGTGCGCATCCGCGGGATGATGTGATCACCCGATAGCGTGCTATCCGTTGCGGAAGGGACAGCGCTCAGGAATCCGTAAAAGTAAGTTGACATTACAAATTCTCGTGCTAAAATGAAATCATGAATACAGAGAACCAGTTCATACAGCGTCGACTCATGACAGCGCTGACGGAGCATCTCGATCATCCCGAGATAACCATGCTGGTCGGACCGCGTCAATCTGGCAAGACAACCATCCTCAAGCAGCTCGATGCCAAACTTCGCGCCGGGGGGCGAAATACCCTCTGGCTCAATCTGGATGTTGAGGACGACTTCCGCCACCTCGCGTCTCAAGGCGCGCTTCTCCAGAAGATTCGTTTGGAATTGGGCCGTGGCGGCGTGGTCTTTATTGACGAGATCCAGCGCAAGGAGAATGCCGGGCTGTTTCTGAAAGGTCTGCACGATCAGGGTCTCCCCTGGAAGTTTGTGGTCTCCGGCTCGGGAAGCATCGAGCTGAAGGAGAAGATCAGCGAGTCACTGGCCGGCAGAAAGCGCGTATTCGAGCTTGCGACTGTCAGCTTTGGCGAGTTCGCTGATTTCCGGACCGGTTACCGATATGCGAACCGGCTCAGAGAGTTTTTCCGTGCCGAGCCGGCAAGAACAGAGCAGCTCTTCCGGGAATACCTAATGTACGGCGGCTATCCACGAGTTGTGCTGGCGGAAACACACCAGGAAAAGCTGGCCACCATCAACGAGATTTTCCGCAGCTATCTGGAAAAGGACATCGTCTACCTCCTGCGGGTGGAAAAGAGCGACAGTTTCAGCAACCTCGTGAGGGTGCTGGCAAGCCAGACCGGGAAGATGGTCAACTATTCCGAACTGTCCGCCACCTTGGGGCTTTCCCTGCCCACGGTCAAGACCTATCTCTGGTATCTGGAAAAGACCTTCATTGTCCGGAAGGTAAGCCCCTGGTTCACCAACATCAGAAAAGAGATAACCAAAGCGCCGGTCTACTATTTCTGCGATATCGGCCTGCGCAATTTTGCATCGGGCAGCTTCGGCGGCATCTCGGAGGGCGAGGCCGGATTCGTCTTTCAAAACGCGATCTACGCCCTGCTGAAGGAACTCTTTCCTCTTGCGGATACGACGATCCACTACTGGCGCACCAAGGATAAGGCCGAGGTTGACTTTGTCATCCGGCGCGGGGCTGCCGTGACGCCACTGGAGGTCAAGTACAGCGACATGAAAAAGCTTGAGGCCCCACGCTCGTACCGTGGATTCCTTGAGCGTTATCACCCGGAGAGTGGTTATATCGTCAACAAGAGTCTCAGCGAAGAGGCAATGGTGGGCAAAACGCGAGTGCGGTGCCTGCCGTACTGGGAACTGATGTTTGAGGAGGTGTTTTCGATTTCGGCATAGGGCGCGCCGCCCGCATCGACGCCCCAAAAAACGTCAAAGAATCTGGCATGAGTAAACAAAATGGGGGACAATCGGGGGGGGACAGATTTCAAATCTGTCCCCACAATATGAATAGCGTCGGAGCTCCGATACTATCTTGTGTTCAGCCGGAAGGAGATCATACGTCAGACTACTCAAGGATCTGAAGAAAAAGGGCTATAGAATCCATCTGTTATATTTATGGCTCCATAAACC
>JBAWYD010000172.1:0-3415 GCA_037143735.1 Deltaproteobacteria bacterium | reverse complement strand
AGGGAATCCATAAGACAGCCCATGATGAGATAAATGAAGATGATAAGTCCCATGACAACGTATCGGGGTACCTGAAGCTCAGACACCCAGGTTCCGATTTCTGTCGGGATGGATGTCACGGCGAGAAAGTGCCCGAAGACGGTGGCGCCCGCCACGATGACCAAAATCATGCAGGATATTCTTGTTGTTTCCTGGAGGGACTGGACAAATCCATGCCAGGTAAGATTGCGTCCGAGAAGAGCAATGCTAAGTGTCCCGAAAGCGCCGATGGCTGCCGCCTCAGTGGGTGTAAAGAGTCCGATGAACAATCCCCCCATCACCAGGATAAAAAGGAGGAGCGTTTCAATCACTCCCGAAAGTGAAGCGATTTTTTCTCTGAAGGTAGCCTTCGGCGCCCGTTCACAGAGCCCCGGTTTTAGATGGGTCCAGATCAGGATCGTAGCCACAAACAGCAGACTCAGCAGGATGCCTGGAAGGACGCCGGCCATGAAAAGCTTGCCCACGGATTGTTCCGTCATGATGCCGTAGATAATGAAAATGGTGCTCGGCGGGATGAGAATGCCCAGGCTTCCCCCTGCCGCGACGACGCCCGTCGCCAGTGCGGGATCGTAATTGTATTTCTTCATTTCCGGCAGGGCGACAGACGCCATGGTGGCTGCCGTTGCGCTGGTTGATCCGCAGATGGCTGAAAAGCCTGCGCAGGCTCCGATAGTGGCAATGGCCAGCCCTCCCGGCAGATGCCCGAAAAACTTATGTGCTGCATTGAAGAGTCTGCTGCTGATTCCGGAGTGAAAGGCAAGTTGTCCCATGAGAACAAACAGGGGGATCACTGTTAAATTGTATGAACTGAATATGGAAAAGAAATCACGGGCGAGCAGGTTCAGTGAGGCGTCCCAGGAAACCAGCAGGCCGAAACCCGTGAATCCCACAATGGCCATGACGAACCCCACGGGAATTCTCAGGAACATCAGGGCAATGAGAACAATAAATCCAGTGATTCCCGCGGTTATCGGCGTCATTTGGCCGTCGCCCTTCCGAAAGACCTGATCGCATCTGCCAGGAGCACGAGGCAAAGCAAACCGCAGCCCACGGATATGCCGTAGACGAACGGATAAGTGGGGATTTGGAGGGTAAGGGATACCTCGCCGCTTCCCCTGAGATCTCCCGCATAGACGAAACTCTGCCAGGTGATGAGACTGAAAAGGGCGGCGCCGATAAGGGAATTGATTCCGTTAACAAAGACCTGGAGCCTCTTTGGGAGATGGTCAACAAGGAGTTCCACGGCGATATGCCCCTTCTCCAGCGACGTATAGGCAAGTGCGAAAGAAATAACGACCGCTCCCGAAAACCCGATCAGTTCATAGGTTCCCAGAATGGGGTGGCCGAAAAGGCGGAGGATCACATCGGCGCAGGTCAGCAGCATCATAACGACGACGGCCGCACAGGCGACGTAGTTGAACTTTCCGCCTATAGTGTCAATCCATCTTCCCAATCGAGTCATGAAACCTTCTATTTATAGGTTTTACCGTATTTCTTGATCAGACTTTCCGCTTCGGCGACGGCCTTCTTTCCAGGCAAACCTTTCCCGTCTGTCGTTTTAATATAATCGTTGACAATGGGTTTTACCGCCCCCTTCCAGCGGGCGTTTTCCGCTTTTGTCAAGGGAATAATCTGATTGCCCAGACTCTTGCTGTAGTGGCGTCCTTCCTTGTCCAGCTGATCCCACGCTTTCCCGTGGACGTCGATCCACTCGTTACTGATACCTTCCATGATCTTCTGGACATCTCCGGGAAGTGCGTTCCATTTTTTGAGATTCATCACGACAAACATGGCGGTGGTGTAGCCCACGCCGTAGCATTCCGTGGTAGATTTGACGACTTCCGCCTGTTTCCAGCCCTTAAGTGTTTCAATGGGTGTGAACGTTCCATCCACCACGCCTTTCTGGATGGCTTCGTATGTTTCACCCTGGGGCATGGCAACCGGCAAACCGCCGAGAGACTCAACAATTTTAGAACTGAGGCCCGTGGATCTGATCTTCAATCCTTTTAATTCTTCCAGAGACCTGACGGGTTTTTTCGTATGAAGAAGGCCTGGCCCGTGGGCATGAATATATAAAACCTTGACGCCTTCCAGTTCTTTCGGCTTGAATTTTTTATAGAAGTCGTTGGCCACACGGGTGGCAACGCGTCCGTTCGGATAACCTAAAGGCAAATCAAGGGCTTCCATGACGGGGAAGCGGCCCCTTGTGTAAGCAAAACAGGACATGCCGATATCCGATATACCCTTGACAACACCGTCATAGGTCTGGTCTGCAGGGGTCAGGGTGCCCCCCGAAAAGACGGTGATTTTTACCTGTCCATTTGAACGCTTTTCGACTTCCTTTGCCCACGCCTGCCCCGCCTTGGCCTGGCCGTGGGTGGGGGGAAAGAAGATACTGTAAGTCAGGTTTGTGGTGGCAGCCTGCACAGTGGCAACGCCGGCCGGGGCCATGACTGCTGCGGCAAACAACATGACAAGTATCATTAAAAAAATGTTTTTTCTCACGATAACCTCCTTATGTTGACAATGATATAAAACATGCTTTGAAGCTTTCTTCCCGTTTTGCGTCAATAATGACCCCTGGTTGAAATTTGAATTAGGAATGAATTCTGGTAATGCTGGGATGGCCTGCATGCCCGGTTTGATTTAAAACCGGACAGCAGGCATTAATACATATAGGTTTTTGAAGGACAATTCATCAACAGAGGAAGGGAATGTGGGTATGTGATGTTTAAAGAATTCAATTGCTTTCGTCCCTTTGGATTTTAGCAGGCGTCTTATTTTATTTTTCCGACCCTGTCAAGTTTTATTATGATTCGTTTTTCTTTTCTTCCTTCAGTTTGTCGAGTTCCTCCTTGTACTGCTCCGCCTTTGCTCTGACCATTTCGATTTCTTCCCGGGCCTTGGCAAGGCTTTCTTCCTGCTTATGACGTTCTTCCAGGAGTTTGTCCTGAATCTCATCAAAGCCGATATAAACAGCCAGTATGCCGCCTAAGAACAGCAGGATAGGAATTCCTCCCTTTAAAATCGTCGTAAAATCAGCCCACCAGAAAAAGAAACCGATGAGTCCAAGAACCGCCGAAACGGCGCCTCCAACAAGTAGCGACATAACGTTTCCCCCTTGTATTTTACATCATGACCGGGAACACATTCCTCATGCCCCGCCCCGAAAAGGATCTTTCTTGCCTGGAAGCCCCGTTTCCCGGTCGGAGCTTCAACTCATCCCTGGCAGGCGAGTATAGGAAAAATACCGTTTTGTGTCAAGGAGAAGGATGATCCATAACGACAAAGGATTGAATAAAAAAAATAATGCTTGATTAAAATAAATTCTTACATTAGTAATGCAAAGTTATGTAAACCTTTCAATGAGATATAT
>JBAWYD010000171.1:0-3524 GCA_037143735.1 Deltaproteobacteria bacterium | reverse complement strand
ACAAAAAGCGCACCGGTTGTGGGAACACCCCAGGGTTACCTGGAAGATAAGCGAACTGGCTTCGCTTGGAGGTCGATATAAAGGCATATTGTAGTCCATCATTGCATCTCTCATCTTTTCGTATTTTTTCTTAGGTCTTTATCATAGTACAGGCAATTTTAAAAATCTCTTTTCTCCTGCCATCCTTCAGCAACGAATGCTCAGGATTTAGAGCTTCGATTTTTATCGCTGTTGATCCTTTTCATTCCGATGGAAACGGATTCCGAGAAAAGGATTGACAAAATATAGGCATGATAATAACATAGCGCGGTTTATAAAATCCCCTGAATATTTCTGTGTGACGAAGGGTTCCTGTGAAAAAGATTGTCAATAAAAAAAGAGCGTTAGAAATTATAAAAAACTTTTCCAGGTCAAAGGTCCTTGTCATCGGGGACATCATGGTTGACCATTTTATCTGGGGTAAGGTTTCGCGGATTTCTCCGGAGGCGCCTGTTCCCGTCGTTGAGGTTCATTCGGATAATCTCTTGCTGGGCGGGTGTACCAACGTGTTGAATAATGTCTATTCCCTGGGTGGCAAGGTATGCGGGACGGGTGTCATCGGTGTTGACGATATGGGAGAGAGGTTATTGGAAGAGTTCCGGAAAAGGCGAATAGATACAAACGGGATTATTCGGGAGGCCGGCCGGCCAACGACGCTGAAAACGAGGGTTGTTGCCCACAGTCAGCAGGTGGTGAGATTCGACAGAGAAAGCAAAAAACCGATCGAATCAGGCAGCATTGAAAGAATAATTGCCTATATCCGTGCGATACAGAATGGCTTGGGGGCGATCGTCATATCCGATTATAATAAAGGCGTTGTCACGAAAACCCTTTTAGACGGCATTCGTGACATCATTTCGGAGAGGAATATTGTTGTCTGCGTCGATCCGAAGCAAAGTGATTTTTCCGTCTACCAGGGATTTCATATCATTACACCCAATCATTATGAAGCCGGACGGGCCATTGGTGTGGAAATCAGGAACAGGCAAGATCTTATAAGAGCGGGGAAGACCCTGTTGGGTCAATTTGACTTCAAGGCCCTTTTAATCACCCGTGGTGAAGAGGGAATGAGCCTCTTCGAGAAAGACGGCAAGACCACCCATACCACCTTTCCCGCAGAGGCCAGGGAAGTCTTCGATGTGACGGGAGCAGGCGATACGGTTATCGGCGTATTTGCCCTGTGTGTGGCGTCAGGTGCAACCTTCAGGGAAGCTGCCGCGATAGCCAATCATGCAGCCGGGATCGTTGTCGGAAAAGTCGGCACGGCAACCATTACCCAGGATGAACTCAGGAGAGTCCTGTGAGCAAACCGACACCTGCCGAGTCAGTCAAACTGGCCGCCAGTATCTTTTACGCAGACCGTCGTCTTCTCAGGGAGATTATCGAGGGGTTGTCCGGCCAATATGGAGCCGCGGACTTCATCAGTTTCGAGATGCCTTTTAATTATACCGACTATTATTCAAAGGAAATGGGTCCATCCTTGAGCAGGCGTTTTGTTTTTTTTGAGGTGCTCATGAGACCGGAATCTCTGCCGGAGGTAAAGCTTTATACCAATCATATGGAAGAAACATTTTCGATGGTCGGTCAAAGACAGGTAAATATTGATCCCGGTTACATATCCAAAGCCCATCTCATTCTTGCGACAGGTAAGGGTTATGCCCATCGTCCATACCTCCGGGACGGCATTTACGCCGATCTGACCCTCGTCTACAGGGACAAGAGCTTTCATCCCCTTCCGTGGACGTATCCCGATTATGCAGAAAAAAAAGTGATAGATATTTTTAACAGGATCAGGGCAAAATATGCCGAGCAGATGAAACATTAGGATCGTTTCGTAATGGCGGGAGCTTGAAATGATAAAAAGTATGACCGGTTATGGTAGACGTGAAGCTGTCATCGGTGACAGAAAATATGTCGTGGAGATTAAGTCCCTGAATCATCGCTTTCTTGAGATTTCTCTTCGCATGCCTTCCCTGTTGTCTCCTCTTGAGACGGACATTAAAAAAAAGATAGGCGAGCAAGTTTCGCGGGGCAGGGTAGAGATCATCATACGGATGGATTTAAACAACGGCCGCGACATTGAAGGGAAATATGAACTGAATCTTCCACTGATCAGAAATTATTATGAGATGCTTCTGAAATTGAAGCAGGAGCTTAACCTGAAGGATGACATTACGTTACATAACATGACTGAATTCAGGGATGCCTTTATTCAATCAGAACCGAGTCTGGATATCACTGTCATTTTGATAGAGCTGGGAACGGTTCTCGACGAGGCGATGGTTGCATTGAAGGAGATGAGGAAAACGGAAGGTGAGAATCTTTACCGTGATTTAACGTCGAGGGTCGATTCCATCGAACATTCTTTGGATTCAGTTGCACGAAGGGCGCCTCAAGTTGTCCTGGAATATCAGAGAAGAGTAACGGAAAGAATCAGGGAGCTTACCGGGGTGGGGATCGTTGACGAGATGAGATTGAACCAGGAAGTGGCGATCATGGCCGAAAAAAGTGACATGACGGAGGAAGTCGTCCGTTTACGCAGTCATATCCATCAATTCAGCGAGTTGATAAGAAGTGATGAAGCGGTGGGAAGAAAGATTGATTTTTTAATACAGGAAATGGTCAGAGAGGTGAACACCATCGGTTCCAAAAGCGGTGACCTGGATATATCGCGGAGTATCGTCGAGATGAAAAGCGAACTGGCAAAATTGAGAGAACAGGTTCAAAACATTGAGTGAAGGCAGGGTTGGAGAGACGAAGGGATTGTTTATTGTTGTTTCCGCACCATCAGGTGCGGGCAAGACGACGATCCTTCGGAAAGTTCTGAAAATTTGTCCGAACGTGCTCTTTTCCGTTTCTTATACCACGAGGCCTCCACGTCCCGGAGAAGAGGACGGGAGGGATTACTGCTTTGTGACAGAAGAGGCGTTCAGGGAACGAATCATACAGGGCGAATTTGCCGAATGGGAGGAATATTCTGGCTATCTTTACGGAACATCGGCAAAAACGATGGGGGCGTTTTTGGGAAAGGGTTTCGATCTGATGCTTGACATTGAGCCCCGGGGCGCCAAAGCGCTGAAGAAGAATTACCCCGGAGGCGTCTTCGTATTCATACTTCCACCCTCAATAAATGAATTGAGGAGGAGGTTGAATCAAAGGGGTTCTGATAATAAACAGGTGATAAACGAACGCATGAACAGGGTCTTGGACGAGATTCGCGAGGTCGTCTGGTATGATTATGTTATTTTTAATGACAGGCTTGAATCCGCTATTGATCAGTTAAGATCCATTTACGTGGCGGAAAAGCACAAAAGAGAAAGATTGGCGGAAAAGATACAGGATTTTCTTGTGTAATGTGAGGGGAGGTTTTAATAGAATATGGCAAGAATAACGGTTGAGGATTCTTTGAAGGAAGCAAAAAACAGGTTTGCACTGGTTATACTGACAGCCAAGAGGGCGCGACAACTTCTGAAAGGCTCGAAACC
>JBAWYD010000170.1:0-3565 GCA_037143735.1 Deltaproteobacteria bacterium | reverse complement strand
TGCAGGAATACGTGGGCGGTTACGACGACTGGCTGCGGCAGCGGACGGAGCAGGATGTGCCGCTCCCGACGGCGCCGAGAGAGCAGAAACGGAAGAAGGGCAGAATCCCGAGAGAAAAGCAGAAGCTGTCCTATAAAGAGACACGGGAACTGGAGGCGCTGCCGCTGAAAATCGAAGCCCTGGAGCAGGAGAAGCAGCACCTGCTGGAGACTCTGAATTCTCCCGCATTCTATGTCAACAGAGACGCGGAGGAAATAAAAAGGGCCAACGACCGGCTGAAGGCTCTGGAAGAGGAGCTGGAGGGGGACTACGGGCGTTGGGAGGAACTGGAGAGCCTCGCGGAAAAATTCAGAGAATTGGGGAGAGCCGCTCATTAATAGAAAGCATAATAATCAGTGGTCCCTGATTAACCGTCCCACTGATTAACCCTTGACACACGACCCCCTTTGCCTTACATTCCACAAACTGAAAAATGAGTTCTTGTCAAATATCTAAAAACACAGGCACTCATCCCATATCCACACACCAGTTGCCCTCAGGCGCTGCTGCTCGTATCTTAGTTTCATTTGGTCAGGAGGACCGGAACCACAAACGTGTATCTGACCTCATTTATACACCGAAATGCTTTGTTCAACATCGCCGAACGCTGGTTCTGTAATTGCCCGGAGCCGGGTGATGTCAGGTCTCTCACAGAGATTCTCATCTGTGATGGCTTTGTCATCAATGAAACTCTGGCGGTGCTGATCAACCGCCTGCTCGGCATGACATCCCGGAGGAACTTCTATCAGAAGTGCATCCGCTCCAAGGGGGAACTGCGCGATATTATCTGCAGTGATGACCGGGATGCACAGCCACGGGTTGCGGAGCTTTTGAGACGGTACAGGGAAAACCCTGATTACTATTACCGGGAAGCCCCCATAAATGGGGTGGTCTGCCTTGATGAGCATAATCATCTGCTCGGATCGTTCAGAATAAAGCGACCGAAAAGGATCGCTGAAAAAGCGAACCGAAAAATCGCTGACTGGATCTTTGAAAAAGTCATCGGGCTGGCCAAGGAAATGGCCCAAGACAGGGCGCGACTGTCAGGAGTCCCTCTCGACAGGTTTGTAACTTCTGCTGAAGAAATGTTGAAAGAATTCATAGAGGCTGAAGAATTCATCGCCGGGAGCTTTAGAGACGGCAGTATCAGGTTCGACAGGGCCGCTTCAACGATACATGATGTGGGTGCAATAAAGATCGTGGCAGAGAGCGATGAGCTGCAGCAGATTGAAAATGCCCTGATGCAGACCACGGACATCAGGATTATTGAACGGGCGGACTCCAGCGGCAAGTATCAGGCCACAAAGCTGATCCTTGAGGTCGCCTGGGATACTGAATATGTCTGTCAACGATATCTGGAGAGTAGTGCCTGGGAACGGTACCTGAACCGGGGAATCACGGAAGTGGACCTGAAGAAGGGATTGGAACCCTTCCTGGTCGATGTGGAGCCGAAGATAAACGTAGAGCTAATCCTCTCCACCTTTCCTGACATGGTCGAATCCGAACTCGGCTACAGCATCCATGAGGAGAGGATAATCGCCCAGAGGGATAAAAAGAACTACAGAGGTTATATTCCCATGAACGTCGAGTTCCTTGTTGAATCGCTGTTCGCGGTGGGATTCAGCTCCAGGATACAGATTGACCAGGTACCGATCAAGTTGTGGGGAAGGTACCTGCCCGAGACGCTGAGCTCATATGTCAGGCATCTGTATAACCTGCCTGAACATGATCTCACCCATTAGAGGACGTTGGGGGATCGCAGTATGATGTATCCAGTCAAACGATTGATCGAGATTATTGAACAAATCGCATGATCTAATAATACCTTGACAACCTCTGAAAAAGGTATAAAAAAAAGCAGCTTTTTAGTTATAAACCATACAATCATTTAAAGGGGAGGATAAAAAATTATGAAGCATTTCAAGTATTCAGTATCGTTTATGATGGTTCTTGCGTTGGTCCTGGTGTTCATCGGCTGTGCAAAACCACCCGAGACTGAGAAGTCGGCTGCCAAGGCCTCTATGGACACCGCCGTTGCCGCAGGCGCTGACAAGTATGCCGCCACCGATTTAAAAGCTGCCAAGGATCTCTGGGACGCCACAGAAGCTCAGATGAGCGCGAAGAAGTACGAGGAAGCCAAGCAGGGCTATGTCAATGCCAAGGCCGCTTTTGAGAAGGCTGCCGGCGCTGCCGCAGTGGGTAAGAAGGCCACAACCGATGAAGCGATCGCCGCCGTGGCCGGTCTGGAGGAAGGCTGGAAGAACCTCGAAACCGCCGCCAAGAATGTCGAGAAGAAGATGAAGGACAAGAAGGACGTCTGGGCTGCCGACACCAAAACCTTTGTGGACGGCCTGAAGGCGACTAAAGACATGATCGCCACTGATCCGGCCGGCGCCAAGGCGAAATCCGGTGAGCTGAAGTCCATCATTGACAAGTGGGACGCGGCTTTCAAGGAACTGGCCGCCGCCCCTACAAAACCTGAAGCAGCCAAGAAGGCAGCCAAGCCCGCGAAGAAAGAAAAGAAATAGCTTTTCAATTTTTTGATCAGTCATCAGTAAAAAAGCGTTTCGTCCCCAGCGGCGAAACGCTTTTTTTGTTCCTCCCTCTTCTAAACAAATCGTCATCTTTGATGAAGATGCAGGATTTAAATCCATTATCATTGATGTTCTTTACCAAACAATTATGGTATGGCTGACAAGAAATATGAGCACTGGAGAAACCGGCCCACTCGACTCAAAATGAAAGAAAAAAGGAACTGAAACGATGGCTTTCCACTGTCCCGCTGTAGCACTGAGGATCTCATGCCTGTAGAAAAGACAAGAGCAACGAGTATCATCCTGTTTTGTTTCCAGTGCGTTCCACTGTCTATCCGTAAACTCTTCTTCAAGTCCCTCCTGATGCTTTTCTATCACGCCTCAGCGAAGCATCGACTCATCGCACTGCATAACCTCCGTTGCGCCTTTCCGGAAAAAGAGATGGAGGAACTGATCACCATTGCCAAGGGGGTCTACCGAAATGTGGCCATCACCGCGGCGGAATTCTTCAGCATGCCGTCCATCACCCGGGAGAACCTCCATGAATGGGTCGAAATGGAAGGTCTGGAGCATTTTGAAGCGGGGATTGCCCAGGGCAAGGGACTTCTCACTATTATTGCCCATTTCGGCAACTGGGAGTTGATGCCTGTCACCGGCCCCTTCTTCCTCAAGCCCTCGTATATTGTCTATCGGCCCCTGGACAGTCCCGTCCTCGATAACATGGTCGAACATGTGCGGACGATAAACGGCAATGAAATGGTCCAGAAAGGGGGCTCCGGTAAACGGATCATGGAACTGCTCAAGGAGAACCACGCCATTGGGATCCTGAGCGATCAGAACGTGGCCGCACGGGAGGGGCTCTTTGTCGATTTCTTTGGCCGCCCTGCATGCACGGGAGCGGGGCTCGCGGTCCTGGCCCTGCGGTCCGGGGCGCCGGTCCTCCCAATGTTTATGGCGCGGCAGAAATCGGGAAAGTACAAGTTCATCCTGAA
>JBAWYD010000169.1:0-3580 GCA_037143735.1 Deltaproteobacteria bacterium | reverse complement strand
CATGCCGGCGTCAAAAACGTTCATAACGATCATTGCAGGAGGGCCGTATGGGATTGGTTTATGAAAAGGAAGGGCATATTGCAAAAGTAGGGTTGAATCGTCCCAAGGAAAGGAACGCCCTCGATCCGGATATCCTGATGGAGCTGCATCGAACCTGGCTGGACATTAATGAGGATGACGCCATCCGGGTTGCTATCCTCTACTCCTGTCTACCCGATATTTTCTGTTCCGGCATGGACCTGAGAACGGCCATTCCTATTCTTACAAGAACAAGGGCTCCGGAAACGGAAGCGGAGCGGTGGCTGGACCAGGCGGGGCCTCATGTCGGAGAAGCCATGCTTAAACCCAACATTGTGAAAAAACCTGTGATTGCTGCGATAAACGGATATTGTCTGACAGGCGGCTTCGAAATGATTATGGGCGCTGACCTCCGGATTGCCTCCGATGATGCGGTATTTCAAATGAGGGAGGCGAGCCTGGGAATCATGCCCGTTGGCGGTTCGAATATTTATCTTCCCCGTATGATGACGCCCTGTCGGGCTCTGGAAATTCTTCTGACGGCCGATAATTTTACGGCAAAGACTCTGTATGATTGGGGTTTCATTAATCGTGTCGTATCACGACAGGAACTGATGGATGCGTCTGTGAAAATAGCAAATAAAATTGCCGGTAACGGCCCTCTTGCCGTGCAGGGAATTATTCGATGCTTCCGGGAAACCCGGGATATGATGTACGGGGATGCCTTTAAAAGGGAGATTGAAATCGGAATGCCCGTATTTGGAAGTCTTGATGCCAGGGAAGGCATTCTTTCCCAGAAGGAAAAACGTGCACCGAATTTTCCCGGCAAATATGCCTGATTACCGCAGATAAATTCCGGGATGAAATGAGGAGAGGTTTCATTGTATAAAAAAAGAAAGGAGATATATACACATGTCGAAATCAGAAGATGCGTTGAAAGAAGCTTTTGCGGGTGAGTCTCAGGCGAACCGCACATATTTAGCCTTCGCCGTAAAGGCCGAACAGGAGGGTTATCCCCAGGCGGCAAAGCTTTTTCGAGCGGCGGCGGAAGCGGAAACCGTTCACGCTCACAATCATCTCCGGGCTCTCAATACGGTTTTGAGCACAAAGGAAAATCTGCAGGAGGCTGTTGCAGGAGAAACCCATGAATTCAAATCGATGTATCCCGCTATGATTGAAGCAGCCAGGGCAGAGGGTAACAAGGCGGCGGAACGTTCCTTCCATTTTGCGAATGAGGTGGAGAAAATTCATGCAAAACTCTATCAGGAGATGCTGGATCATCTGGGGGGATCTCAGGAGACATATCCCTATCTCGTCTGCCCGGTCTGTGGTTATACCGTAGGAAAAGAAGCGCCTGATGTCTGTCCCGTGTGTGGTGCAAAGGGAAAGATGTTCAAAAAAGTGGAATAGCACGATATAGTCGGGTGTCATGTATCTGAATAATCCCCCTGCGCCATCATGAAGGCGAAGGGGGATTTAACTTTTGCCTTTCCGTACCTTCTATGAAAGAAATCCTGATTCTGCTGACCGGCATCGCGTTTTTTCTCTTCGGTATGATGAAATTGAGTACCGAGGTACAAAAACTCTTTACAGTCCGGATACGAGATTACATAAAATACGCTGTAAAAAAACCGGTGTACGGATTGTTCGTCGGCGCCGTATCGACTGTTTTTTTTCAAAGCAGTTCCGCAACTTCCGTTCTGATCATCGGAATGGTGAATGCCGGACTGATCAACTTCTACCAGTCTCTCGGCGTGATCCTGGGTGCGGATATCGGGACGACATTGACCGTACAACTGGTCGTCTGGAAATTTACAGATCTTTCGCCCCTTTTCATCATTACCGGCGCCTTCCTGTGGTTTGCGGGAAAGGACAAGTCGAAAGCCGTCGGGGAACTCATTTTTTATTTCGGGCTGATATTTTTTGGCCTTAGTCTGGCGGCTTATGCGACAGCGCCGCTCAAGGATCATCCAACGGTTATCCTGTTCTTCCAGGAGACGAAGAACCCCTTGCTCGGTATCGGAATTGGTGCGCTCTTTGCCGGCCTTGTGCATGCCTCGGCAATCCCCATCAGTATTCTTGTGATACTGGCGCAATACGATGTCGTCACGATAGAAAACGCTTTGCCCATCGTGTTCGGGGCCAATGTCGGCACCACCGTAACGGCGCTGATGGCCGCCATGGTGACAAGTATCAGTGGAAAGAGAAGCGCCGTATCGCACTTCATTTTCAAATGTGTCGGACTTCTCATCGCCATGGCCATTCTCCCCTTTTTTATCGACATCCTGAATGTGCTTACTGTAAATGTATCTCAGCAGATTGCACTGGGTCACCTGTTTTTTAACGTTATCATCGTCGTTTTTTTTATTTGTGTGCTTAAACCCTACGTCCGGCTTATGGAAAAGGTGATTCCCGGAAAGGAGGATATCCTGCCGCTCTGGCCGGAGTTTCTCGATGAAAGACATCTTGAGAATCCCGAAGAGGCACTGAACTGCACAAAAAAGGAAATAGGCAGGGAGATGGCGCTGGCGGAAAAGATATTTTCCGAAAGTATGCTTTTAAGGAAGGATTATCAGGAATGGCGGAGACGGAATATCGGCTATATAGAACCGGTTGTTGATAATCTGCGAATGGAGATCTCCAATTATTTGTGCCAGGTCTCCCGATGCCGGCTCTCTCCGGAACAGTCACGGAAGATGTTTACCTTTACAGCCCTGGTGGATGATGTGGAGAGGATAGGCGATCATGCTGTCCGGTTGGCCGAACTGTCGAGAGGCAAACATCTGACGCAGGTAGAATTTACCGGCAGTGCCGAAGATGAACTTGGGAAAATTGAAAATCTGGTGGCCGAAAATCTCCATGACGCCATATCCCTGTTCGACCGTTGGGACGATGAGAAAATAAAAAATGTTACGTTGAGAGAGGAAAATATTGATGTGAAAGTGAAGGAATCAAGGGAAAATCATCTGGCCAGATATTATAACGGGATCTGCCATGCCGGCGCCGGCCCCTATTTTGTGGAAATGTTACTTCATCTGGAGAGAATATCCGATCTGTGCCAGAACGTGGCCGAATATGTTGAAGAACTTAATAGTTGAACTCGCAAAAAATCCCCACCCTGTCATTCCCGCCATAGGTATGCTTTGATCGATAAAGTGATTTCTCTGTCGTAAATGATATTGACTTTATGATACTTGATGGTAGGATATTGAAGAAGTTATAAACGAACCGACACACCCGATTCTCATAATATTCTATCGACGTTCAGTATCATGTGGGTGGTTTATGTTTAAGGGAATCCATTATAAACGCAGTTGCGCGAATAGGCCCCCTCCACACGGCGTCAGTAGCCACCCCCCCCCCCCCCCCACCCACCCCCACATTCATACAACACAAAAAACCCACCTTACAACCCGTTTATTTCATAAACCCACCACCACACGCCCGCCCGGCCCCTTCCCACCCTTTCCCCTGTTTTCCTTCCACCACCCCCCCCCCCCCCCCCCCCCACTATTTACCCCGCCCGATTTGTTCCCCTATAGATCCCCCCAACCCACCAAAA
>JBAWYD010000168.1:0-3588 GCA_037143735.1 Deltaproteobacteria bacterium | reverse complement strand
CTTGGCGATCTCCCGCAGGAACACACCGGACTTGCAGACCGGATCAAGGAATCTGACGTTCTTGTCGCTCCAGATTTCCTTTGGCAACAAGTCCAGAAGCTGATTGACCAGTTGCGGTGGCGTGAACACCTCGTCATTGCTCAGATTGGCCAGACAGGTCAGCACGTCGGGGTTGTAATTATGACTGCTCAGCATCGGCAACCTCCAGAAAGTGCGTCAATGGATAATCTTTCAGGGGAGTAGGAATAAAGACATCCTCCCCGAGATCGGAAAAGAGCGGCATTTCTTTCATCGCCGCATGATCGAGCAATCCATGAAAGGTAAAATCCCGCCGCTTGAGCATGCCGCCATTGACCGGCGACCATTCGGAAAACACAATCGGTTGCGGGTTGTCGCCCACCATCTTCAGCGTCAGAGCATCACCCCGGACGATGTTGCGCTCAAGGATATATTTGACGGCATTTCGACATTCGTCCTTTGCCGCCGCCTTGAAAATGCCGGTGTATTTCTGATCGAAGATGTCAAAAAGCCGTTTGCGGCACTCCAGAACATTATCCTTCAGAATATCGATGCCGTAGATGGAGGAAACGGCGAGAACCGCGTTCCGCTCATACTCCAGTTGACTCTTGCCGTACCGGGCTTCAACGACGCGCAGTTTTCGCTCCAGTATTTCCGTCAAAAAATTCCCCGTCCCGCAGGCAGGTTCAAGGAACCGGGATTCGATCCGTTCCGTTTCCTGTTTCACCAGATCAAGCATGGCGTTGACCTCCCGTTTGCTGGTCAAAACCTCGCCATGATCGGCGACTCTCTTCTTTGAGATAACTTGCTTTTCCATCAATTCCGTATCCATATTTTCATCGGGCTCACGCCTAGTTAACCTGCGAGCGGCTTGACCACGAGTCAGGTTGAACTAGATGTTGGGTTGCGCTTCTCAACAATGAGACCTTCTATATCCAAATTCCACGATGCAAGTAGACATTTTTTTCGCCAATAATATATTTTCTTTCCAATTCCCTCTCTGCTAAACCCCTCGATACTTAACAGTATACCCACTGCGAGTGACAGAACACGGAATACTAACTTTAAAAACGGATTGGGAATAAAATCAACAAAAAGAAGAACGAAAGATGGGATATTTGCGATGATTCCAAAGAGCACCATGATAACCCTGGAAAAACGCTTTGCAATTTTCTCAGTACGAAGTAGTTGTCTATCCCGCACTGCTTCATGCTTCGATAGGGAAGCCTCCGTATTTTCTATGTGCAAGGACTTCTGTGCAATAATTTCCTGAAGTGGTTTCGCAACATCGTCCTTGAGGTGCTCAAGAACTTCCTGGGGTAATGCATCAGTGTACTGCTCATCTTCGTTGAAAGTTGCATCCTTTACATACTGGGCAGCCCGTGAGTACTCCCGCAACACATAGTATTCGGTTTCAGTGAATTCTCCGTGTGCATGCCTTTCTTCAATATTCCTCAGATATCGTTCCTTTAGCTTAGGATTCATTTGAGTAAAATGGATGCTATCTGCGATTAGTTTTTTTCTGAAAAAGTTCGTTTCTTTGTAGGCCGTATTCAGCCAGATTGCAGTGCCCCAATACGTATCAGTTACAACCTCGCCGTATTTTTGTTCAACCGATCTTGCCTTGTTATATTCCCGGTTTGCCCGTGCCAAAGCGCGATTGTTGGATACTAGGATCGCTCTTACATTTTTAAGACTAGTGGCACAAATATTCTTCCTTCTCTTATAGATAGCGGCGATTGCCTTTACATCGTTCCATATCATTTCGTCGACATTCTGGCTTTCGAAGTGGTTACGATTAGAACCGTAAATATCCTTGATTCTTTCGTGAAGCTCGCTCTGATCGATCATGTATTGATTTTGACCATCAAGATCGTAGTTGTGGTTGTCGATGGATATCTTGTACTTCTGTTGGATATCGTCAAGTCTCACCTTGCATGCGAGAACATCGCTAACCCTAGAATTAGTTTCCACGAAATACCTTAACGCCCTGCTGGCGTATTTCGGATTGTAATTCTTTGGGTTCTCAAGCCATTTGACGCAATCGTCCAGGATTCCCATCACCTCATTCAAGTGAACATCAAAAACCCTGAGATTGAATTTGTTTTCGTGAAGAATTTCAATAAGGCTAAGATACTCTTCTCGGCGAAACTCACCCTCAATACCGGTTAACCTTAACAAGAGTCGAGTATCCAAATACACATAGGTCCGGCCAAGGGACAAGCGTCTACCGCTTTCGACGATGAAAATTGAGTTCAGGTGGATATTGGCGAGGAGCACACTCTCTAATGTGTTGACCAATTGACTTTCTTCAGAAACTAGCTTTTCAACATAGGAAGCAACCACATATTTCTCTACGTTCGTATTTTCTATTTCCGGAAGAATTCGGTCGTTCCCAATTGATAAGAGTATGTCATTGTCGTATTCATTGACGAAACCTACAAACAGACGTTCCGTTTCTTCTTCGGTCTTAATCATTCTATATTTTTCTTGAAGATATCGTCTGAGGTCTTCCAGAAGCTCTAAGTATTTTTTTTCTTGTTCACGTGAAATTGAAATGTCGGTGAGACTTGCCTGGTTTATGTTCCAACCACTTTGGCCGTCCTGTACAATTCCTTGGTCTTTGAGCTTTCCAATAATCATGTTCATTGGGTGAATTGGAATCTTGATTCCGTAGAAGCTATGGAACATTCTACAAAAGGCTTCTGAATTGATTTCGGTTTGCTGGGTTTCCGACAGAGCTTTTGCAGTTAGTCTGGTCAATGTGTCCCAAATCGAGTAGCCGCTATCAACGCTCGCTTTTACGAAAGCCAATGAGGTAATTAAATTCGACATTTCAGATTCTCCTACTTTTCAGTTATTTTGCATGTCTATGAAGTGTCAATATTTTTTGTAATAGCGGACAGGCCCTTGCTTTCTTATGTCAACCTAACAATAATTAGATTGATCCGTATAACACACTGAATTTTTGTTTCCTGTCCGCATAACACGCCATCAGAGCGATTACCAAAAACGCGATAAGCTCTTTATATTCATTTTGTTGCGCCCTATATCGCGGTTTATCACGGTATCTTATGCGGATCGGCATAATACAACCTCCTCGATTGGCTCAAAGCCCGTCCATCGGACTGCGAACACCCGCCGACTGGGTACATGGTCACATAACTACGGCGCGGTTCATTCTCAAGCAGGGGTGCGATGATGACCGAACCGTCAATGGTTAGCTTTTTCATCATGCCCTCAGCCTGTCCGTGCAGGTCAGTTCAGCGCGGTGAACTGGGTTAAATGTATGATATAATTAATAAACTAACGATAACGCTGATCATTTTCCCCGCTGAACTTTTGTCCCGTTTGCCTGTCTCGGCAGCGGCTTTTTATTGCGCCATCGCTTCCAGTTTGCTTGTGATGGTCTGCTTCAGATTATCCAGGGCGACGGCAAAGTTATTCCGTTCATCACCCGTCAGGCTCTGCACATCGAGGTTATTGATCTTTTGTCCCGCTGTGTCCATGACGTTCATCAACACTGAGCCAGTTCCCGATCTGACCTCTGCATGCCATCTCATAATTGTC
>JBAWYD010000167.1:0-3712 GCA_037143735.1 Deltaproteobacteria bacterium | reverse complement strand
TGCCCCCTGTGTTGAGATGGTCTGTGAGGTTGGAAAGGTAACTTAATGTCAGGCTATGACTGGCTGAGGGTTCTCAGTCAAGACCGTATAATATATCTACACGTGGGAATAGACACATTGGGTTTTGTGTCAAATGGAATTGTTGCCGATAAACGCAGATTATCATTTAGAATTTGGTCCCTTCAAGTTGAAAACCTTTTTCCCGAAATAATCTCAGACAGGCATCTGCGACACCATTGTCGTAAAAGGTTCCTCTATTTTTCTCGATTTCTTCCAGAGCCGCATCAATGCCCAAGCCGGGACGATAGGGCCGATCGGAAGCCATGGATTCCACCACGTCGGCCACGGCAAGGATACGGGCCTCCATGAGAATTTCTTCCCCCTTCAGGCGTCTTGGATAGCCGGAACCATCCATCCGCTCATGGTGCTGATAGACGATTTCCGCCAGGGGCCATTGAGACTCCACATCCTTCAGCATCTCGTATCCTCTCCGGGAGTGTTCTTTAATCAGGGAAAACTCGATATCTGTCAATTTTGTCGGTTTGACCAATATCTCCGCGGGTATGGACAGCTTCCCGATGTCATGGATGGAACCTGCCATACGGATGCCATCGATTTTCTCCTGGGGTAATCTCATCTCTTTGGCGATGGCACGGGCAAGATTTGTGGACCGGATCTGGTGACCGGCCGTATAGGGATCTCTCATTTCCACAGCGGACACCATGACTTGAATAGTAGATCCTAATGCCTTTCGTAACCTCTCAAAACTCTGTTTGCGCTCCTCGTCCGCCTGTTTTCGTATAGTAATATCTTCATTAATACCTTCATAGTACAGGATACGGCCACTTGTATCATGGACAGCACGAATGTGTATAGATACCCATATCCAGTTGCCATCCTTCTTGTAAAACTGAGTCTCAAATCCCCTTATATAGCCATGTTCCTCAACTATCCTCCTTAATTTTGTACGGTCTTCAGGATTTACGTAGAGCTGATGGGTGATATCCGTGAAGGAAGCTATGAGTTCCTCGGGGGCGTCATAACCTAACATGTCCACCATTGCCCGATTGACGGTAATGAACCGACCTTCCGGTGTTGTCCGGTAGATGCCCTCCTGTGCATTTTCCACGATGCTTCGATACTTCTCCTCACTCTCTTTAAGTGCTTCCTCCGCCAGTTTGCGCTCGGCAATCTTCCAAACGGAGTCCATAAGCAGTGTAAGCTGACGGATGTCCGACTGGTCATAATTGGTGGCTTTGTTGGCAACGGCCACCGCAGCCACAATCTTGTCCTGAGCGAATACAGGGATGGTCATGTACTTATAGAGCTCTGCGTGACCATCCGGGTAACCTTTCTTGAGCGGATGAGGGGCTTGGAAATCGTTCAGGATGATCGGTTTTCCCTGTCGAACGGCTTCACCCCATATACCCATTTTTTCAAGATGATAGATGGTCTGCGGTTCAGCGATGGTGCACTCTTTCATCACGTTCTTTGACCAAGTATTCAAAATAAACTCTTTTTTCTGATCGTCGTAGAAATAGACATAGCCAATTTTGCTCCCGGTAAGGGTAATGGCTTCAGCAAGTGCATAATCCACCAAATCTTGGATGGTATCTGCCTCATACTGTGAGATCTTGAGAAGGCTTTCAAGGCGGGCCTCATCCAGTCTTAAGTTTTCTTCAGCCCGCTTGCGGTCTGTTATGTCCCTGATATACGTGCCGACACCTACCTTGCCGCCTCCTATGCTGACCGGGAATTTTCGCGTTTCATAGATTCCGTCATGCATTGGTTCTTCTGTCTGAACGATGGCTCCGGACTGGATGACATCCATATCCGTCTGCCGGCAGACTTGCGCTATAGATTGCGGCAACAACTCGGCATCCGTCTTCCCGATGATTTCGTTTTCTTCTTTGCCCATGAAATCCAGGAGCGACTTGTTCACCATGATATGTCGTAACTCGTCATCTTTGAGAAGAACCATATCCATCGTTGATTCGAGGAATGTCCGGTAGAGTTCTTCGCTCCGCCTTAGTGCTTGCTCCATCCGCTTGCGCTTGATTATTCCGGCCAAAGTATTGGCTACCGAATCAAGAAATTCCTCCTCCGTTCCAACACGACTGTGTCCATCTTTCAAATAGAGATTAATCACTCCGATAGTATTTCCAGATAACAGGATAGGAACGCAGTAATGACCGTGCGGAGCTATGCCTTCATAACTGACCTCGTGGCGTTCATCAATATGATCGGCGAACTCTATTCTTTTTATCGATGCAGCCCGCCCACAGAGGCATTTACCAAAAGGAACCCGTGCGCATTCCTTGAGCAATGGTTCAGCAAGACCTTTCTGGACTTTCTGTACGAGAACTTCGGGTTCATCCTCAACAAGGAATATACTGCCTTTCGTCTCAATGGAAAGACTGGGGACTGATAGAATAATGTCAAGCGCCTTCTGCAAGAGCTCTTCAAGAGAATAATCTTCCAGAGAAAGGCGTAGAAGTGCATTAACCGCTGTCCCGATATCATAGTACCGATCTCGCAATGCGGCCAGGTCCTCAATGAGTTGCTCTTTTGTCTTTACTTCGTCTTTCATATCTAAAATTTTTGAGACGAGAAAACCGGTTTCTCCCGATACGTCAGGTTGATCTTTGTTTTCTCCGTTTCATAGAGCCAAACATCCAAATTACTGTCGTTCATATCATAATTACCGAAAAAATAACATTATTGATTCCCGTATGAAATTGAGCATCATCGTCGAGGCAGATGTTTTGTGTATTACAGGAAGTTACGGAGCGATCTAATAGTAAAAACTTTACCTACGTGGTGAAAAGAACCCTGAAATATCAGCCGGGTCAATTTTCAAGGGTTAGGTTACATTAGCTAAACAGTTTTTGCTTCAATCTTCCTGATCAAATCGTATAGCTCCTGATTCACCGGGGTGGGGACACCATAATAATTACCCAGCTCTATCACCTTGCCGGCAAACATTTCTACCTCGGTTTTCCTGCCCGCCTCCACATCCTGAAGCATAGAGGTCTTCCCCTCGTGGTTCAGGCCCGAAAGAACCGTATTCCAGTTTTCGATATCCTCCCCGGATAGAAGAACGGATGCTTTTTCGGCGAGCATGATGACTTCCCGCATGGCCGACTCCATGAGATCTTTAGCTTCCCGAGAGGTTTGAAAGACGGAGTAAGGGGCGCGAAGCACGGCTGATGCCTGATTAATGCCTACATTGACCATGAACTTCCACCAGAGGGTGCGAATCATATCGGGAGGTGTTTCACAGATGATTCCTGCTCTGTCAAAGAGCGCCTTCAGACGCTTTACCCGATCTGCAAGAAAAGGATTCCGGGCTTCTCCGAGTAATATCTTTCCCCGGTTGATGAAATTCACCCTGTTTCCTTCCTTTAAGGCGGCAAGGCCTATGGAAACCGCATAGAGAACTCTTTTCATCCCGTAGGCTGCGCCTATCTTCACCTCGCTGTCTATACCATTCATGACAGATATGATCGTCGTTTCCTCTCCGATTCTGTTTTTTATGTCGCAAATGGCATTGTCCAACTGATGGTGTTTTACAGCAATCATCAGGAGATCAGGAGGCGGCGACAGATCGTCCGGCCGAAGCACGGGGATGGCGTAATGCTTGCCGTTGACAATCAGACCTTCCTGGCGGAGCCGTTTAAAGCGATCGCCGGCGGCGATAAACGAGACACAA
>JBAWYD010000166.1:0-3755 GCA_037143735.1 Deltaproteobacteria bacterium | reverse complement strand
TGCGGCCAGTTGAGCGGCCAGGCAAATCCCCATTCTTATTAACACAATCTGCTCTCCCTTGAAAGAAATAGTAGACATGATACTATGTTTCACGTAGATTTCACATCATAATGAACACTGCAACTGGAGATATTAATAGGGGAGGTGTCCCTAATTTACAATCACCTTTATCGATGCCACGATGGATGGAGGATATGCCGTCATGACGCTGCCTGCTCTCAAGGAAAATCATAAAATATTCATCATGTTGGCGCTCTTGATCGGAGCGTCCTATCTGACTTACTATTATCATGTCATCCTGGAAACAGACATTGTTTTTACGCACCTGTACTACATCCCCATTGCCCTGGCCTGCATCTGGTGGAAACGACGGGGAATCGTCGTTGCCCTGTTTTTCGGGGCTATGCTGCTTATCGGTCATGCCTTGTTCGTTTCAAATTTTCCGCTCGTCAATGATGTTTTCCGATCACTGATGTTCGTAGTGGTGGCTGCCGTCGTGGCGCTGTTGAGCGAACAGGTGGAGCGGGCCAACATCTTATACCGGACCGTAGCCGACAGTTCCCACACGGGAATTTATATCGTCCAGAATGGGAAGTTCCGGTATCTGAATCGCAATGCCGCTCGGCACGCGGGATATGCAGCGGAGGATATAATCAGGATGGACCCCTTGACAGTGATTCATCCCGATGACCGGAAACGAGTTAAGGAAAACGCCTTTAACATGCTGAAAGGAAAACTCTCAGTCCCTTATGAATACAGAATTATTGATAAGGACGGAGTAATCCGTTACCTTATGGAAACGGTTACCCACATCGAGTATCAGGGCGACAGGGCCGTTTTGGGAAATGTCATGGATATCACTGCCCGCAAGCAGAGCGAGGAAGCGCTGAGGATTCACAATCAGAGATTTTTTGAGGTATTAAACAGCCTTGACGCCCTTGTCTATGTAACGGACATGCAAACCAACGAGTTACTTTTCATTAACAAATACGGCCACGATATTTGGGGGGACATTGAAGGTAAAATCTGCTGGCAGACGATCCAGGCGGGACAGACCGGCCCCTGTGAATTCTGCACGAATGACCGCCTTGTCGGGCCGGATGGAAAACCGACGGAAGGCATCGTCTGGGAGTTTCAGAACACGGCAAACGGCCGCTGGTATGAGTGCCGGGACCGGGCAATTTATTGGCCGGACGGACGTATCGTCCGGATGGAAATTGCGACGAACATAACCGACCGCAAGCAGAGCGAAGAAGCGCTTGACCGCTCCCGAAAACAAATAAAACTGATCCTGGAATCCGTAGGAGACGGGATTTATGGCGTGGATCTCAGCGGCAGGACGACCTTTGCAAATCCTTCCGCGCTCCAAATAACCCGTTATGAGATCGGCGATCTCATCGGGATGGATCAACATGCCGTTTTACATCATACCAAGGCCGACGGATCGCCTTATCCGGTTGAAGAGTGTCAGATTCACAGGACACTGATGGACGGGAAAATCCGTCATGTCAGCGATGAGGTATTCTGGAAAACGGACGGAACCAGTTTCCCTGTTGAATATGTCGTGACCCCGATGATAGAAAATAACCGGTTAACCGGCGCCGTAGTCGTTTTCAAGGACATTACCGAACGGAAGCGGGCCGAAGATGAATTGCGCCTGAGCGAGGAGCGATACCGCACCATCCTGAGAGACATCGAGGACGGCTATCATGAAGTGGATCTGGCCGGCAGCTTTACCTTCTTCAATGAGTCTTTTCGAAAAATCATGGGATATTCCCAAGAGGAATTGCTGGGCATGAATTATAAGCAGTATGCCGCAGACCGGGAGAATGCCAAAAAAGTCCTGGCATCATATAAAGGAGTCTATAGAACGGGTGAGCCGGTTCGGGGATTTGATTGGGATATCATCAGAAAAAACGGAGAAAGAAGGACCGTAGAGGTATCCGTTTCTTTGATCAGCGACGCGGAAGGCCGCCCGGAAGGTTTCCGCGGGATTGTCCGCGATATTACGGAACGTAAAAGACAGGAGGAAGAGGTCCACCAATTATCGATTACCGATCAGCTGACCGGCCTTTACAACCGGAGAGGGTTTATCGCCCTCGCCGAACAGCAGATGAAAACCTCAAACAGGGCAAAAAGGCAAATGATGCTCGCCTTTATCGACATAGACGGCATGAAATGGATCAATGACACACTGGGTCATATAGAAGGGGACAGGGCTCTCCTCGATACGGCAAACGTCCTCCGGCAGACCTTCAGGGAATCAGACATTATCGCACGTATGGGCGGGGACGAATTTGCCGTCCTCGCTATCGATGTTACGGATATGAATCCCGAGATTTTATCAGACAGACTCGAGCAGATAGTTGCTGCTCACAATACAAATGAAACTCGGCCCTTCCGACTGTCCATGAGCTGGGGAGCCGCCATACACGACCCCGAGGGACTCAAGTCTCTGGATCAACTGATGTCGGAAGCCGACGAACTGATGTATCTTCGGAAAAAGGCTAAGATGATCGGACTGAAAGAAGATAATACAACGGAGGTGGAGAAGAGGACACCCTTATGACAGTAGCATTCATTCTGACGCTTTCCATTATCCTGCAGTTCGGTGCAGCAATCATGGCCTTCAGGCTTATTCCTCTTACCGGTAGACGGTTAGCCTGGAGTCTCATTTCAGCGGCCCTGATGCTTATGGCTCTAAGGCGGTGCATCACTCTGATCCACTCGCTTTCAGGAGAAACGATAATCCGCCCCGACCTTAACGCCGAACTCATAGCTCTCGCGATATCACTCATAATGGCAGTCGGTATCTCAATGATCGCTCCAATCTTTATTGACCGCAAGCGGGCGGAGGAGGCGCTGCAGGAAAGTGAAGAGAGATATCGCAAAGTGGCTGACTTTACCTATGCCTGGGAATACTGGCTCGCCCCCGATGGAAAATATCTTTATATCTCCCCTGCCTGTGAGCGCATCTCCGGTTATCGGGTTGAGGAGTTTCATCAAGACCCAAACCTGCTGGAGAAGATCATCCATCCTGATGACAAGCACCGGTTAGCCGTCCATATTCACGACGTGTTGCAGGGCAAATCTGATGCCTGCGAACTGGAATTTCGTATCATCACCCGGAACAACGAAGAGTGTTGGATCGGACATGAATGTCAGGGGGTGTACGGCCGTGATGGTGCATATCTGGGCCGACGGGGCAGCAACCGCGACATCACCGACCGCAAGCGTATACAGGAAGCATTGAAGGAAAAAGATAAGTTCACGAAATCCATCGTTCAAAGTTCGGCGGTAGCCACTTTTGTCGTCAACATGGAACATAAAGTGATTTACTGGAACAGGGCATGCGAAGACCTCACTGGAATAAAATCGGAGGATTTGCTGGGCACCAGTGATCACTGGAAGGCTTTCTACGATCATCGCCGTCCCTGTGTCGCGGACGTAATTATTGACAATAAATTTAATGAGATGACTAACCTTTACAAAGTATACGCGAGGTCCGTTCTCATACCCGACGGAATGCGCGCTGAAGGCTGGTATCCCAATCTTGGCGGCAAAAACAGGTATATAGTGTTTGACGCCGCCCCCATACGCGATGATAATGGAAAAATAACAGCCGCCATTGAGACGCTACAGGACATCACCGAACGTAAGCAGGCGGAAGATGCACAGCAGGAAGGCCAGCGACAACTGAATGTCAACGGTCTTTACGAAGTGAGCCATTTTCGGTCGTGAAAAGTGAGCCACCC
>JBAWYD010000165.1:0-3871 GCA_037143735.1 Deltaproteobacteria bacterium | reverse complement strand
GAATAGATATACTCCATGAAAACACCCTCCTTAATCTGCTAAGCCCTGCCTCACCCTAACGGCAGGGCGCCGATAACGATGCAGATACCACTACGACGTAATTCATTTTATAATTCTTGGGGAAATAAGCCCCAGTCAACAGTCGTAAGATCATAATCAGCAAGGGGCAGGTAAATTATCAGAACGGAATTTTTTCCTGCCCGGGATCAATCCCTATCTTTTTGTATTTACCTGTCATCCAGTTATCCAGGTCCGAGCAATACCATTTAGAAAACCGACGATCTGATGGCCCTCCTGACATGTTGGTGTAAAGGTCATCCGTAGCAAGATCTGTCACCATTCTGAATGATGGGGCGAAACTTGTCTGCCTCCCGGCGCTCTGGAATATCTGACCCTGATGTGGTGTTGCCAGGCTGCCGATTATGGTGACCGGCCCGCGGTCAAACCCCAGAAACCGTGGCAGCTTACCATTAAACAGGATATTGGTAAGCACTAATTTCCTCGTGTCACCCCATTTCCGCGGCGGTTCTTTCAAGGCATTTTCCGCAGCCAGCAAGTAGAGGTCTTCCCGTTTCTTTCCGCCGAACCAGGGCGAATCCTCAGAAAGGAGTATACGGTCAAAATTTATGTAAAAGTCGTTGAATATCCCGGTGTGTCCATCAAGGTAACCGGCAGCCTCGCTGCCGAAACCGTTTTCGCCGAAGACCAGCCTGTAAAGTTCCTTAATAAAGCGGTCAAAGAGATATGCTTCTTGCGAATCTGCCGAATATTCAAGGTTCCAATCCTTGAGTTTTTTTGCTTTTTCAGTGCCGGGAAGAAGAGGGGCAAGTATTTTCATGAAGGATTCAGCCTGGGTTGAAAACACGTCGTGCTGTACTTTATACATGTACTCACAGTTTATCTTGTTATTTTCCGAAAGCAGCCTGCCGATCCGGTCTGAACGGTAGGAACCCATCCCAACATTGATTGGACTGACCTTCCCAAATTCGTTAAGGTTCTGGTTGGTTGTAACAAAATAGCCGCTTTGCGGGTTATAGCATCTCGGCAGGTCTTCCGGTTTTTCAAAGCCCTGCCAGTTGTTTTGCGCCTCCCAGCCGGGCAGCGGCACAAATCCGCTTACCCCTTGCTGCCTCTTGGGCATAAGGCCCGACATCTGGTAGCCAATATTCCCCTGCGTATCCGCTAAAACAAAATTCCATGTTGACTCCACGTACCCGAGGATTTCCATGCCCTCTTTAACAGTCTTGGCATCCCACATTTTCACGAAATTGTTATAGGTGACAGCGCCCGACAGGGAAGGCGCCCATGCCGTTGCAATGTAATAGCCCTCATCGTAAGGGTTACCTTCAAGAACCCCGTGGTCGTTCTCATAAAAGACTGCAGTGACAGTGTCTTTTTTCTTCCTCTTTATTGTCTCTGCTCTTTCGTTAAACTTCAGCCACTTTTCCGGCTCGCGCAGATAATTGCCATTTTTGCATTGTTCAATCCATGAATCCGTACTGTCCATAAATGTGTAGGTGGCGCTCCACGCAAGATCAGGGTTCCTGCCTACAAGGATCGCCGGCACGCCCGGCATAGTCCCGCCCATGGCATACCCGTCTTGTGTCTTCAGTACTATTTCATACCAGACATTAGGGAGCCTGTTGACTTCCAGGTGGGGGTCATTTGCAAGGATCGGCTTGCCTGAGGCTGTTTTCTTTCCCGATACAGCCCAGTTGTTGGATGCCATCATGACGGGCGCGGCGATATTCCAGAGGGACACAGGCGAAACGATCCGTTCCTGAAGTTTTATTTTTTTAATGAGATCAATATCAAGCCCTCCGAGAATACCCGGGAAGAGCTCGTCGAGCCTTTGTTTATCAATGCCCGCCTGGACAAGCTCAATAAGCAGTCTTTCCATCTCACCCTGGGACTGCGCCAGCGTCAGGTATCCTATCATCCTCGAGATAAGGACGGAGTCTTCAGTGCGCCATGGTTCGGGCTTGTAACCAAAAAGCTTGAATTCCCACGGAATTTTTTCAGATAAAGCCTTATTTACCCCCCTGTTGTAGGCATCTGCTATTCCCCTGGCCGCCGGAGAAAATTTACCGGCTTCAAGAGATGTAGAACCGGCCCAGTTCATCCTCCTGAAAAATTTATCGATTTCAAGCATTTCATCACTCGAATCGAGAAACTCGGATGTCCGCCCCTGGCCGAGGATACGCATCAGCAGCATCTGCATACCCCTATCCCTGCCATGCGCGTAGCCCATCAACTCAAGCGCCTCTTCCCTGTCTTTGCCTTCGACGTGACACACACCGTGCTTGTCTCTCCAAATTTTACCCGGTATATTCATATCTCCTCCTTATTTCCCCTGATAGGGCAAGCCTCTGAGTTTACTAATAATCAAACCTGCAATTGCCACCTCAACTATACCACAGCCGTATATAGCGATTCGACTTGCGGTAGATTGATATTTGTATATAATGGCGGTGTATTAAACATGGTCAAGAACACAGCGGGCGTAAAGGGAAAATTCATTGAGAAGAAGAGAGATTTGAACCGATCCCATCTATATTTGGAGGGAAAATTGTGATAAAGAGAGTGCTGCGGACCAAGCTTTGCGACATGTTGGGAATTGAATACCCGATTCTCTCGGCTGGAATGGGGCCGACGTTGCTGGGGGAATTGACCGGGGCGCCGCCGGCCCTGGTGGTGGCGGTCTCGGAGGCGGGGGGAATGGGGGTTCTCGGAGGGAGCGGGTATACTGTTGAAGAGCTAAAAGTGGCCATTGGTGAGATCAAATCAAAAACGAACAAACCATATGGGGTTGACCTTCTCCTGCCTCAAAAATTGGATATCGGTGGAGGGCTGGGACCGGACGGTCCCAAAGAGCTGCCGCTCAGCCAGATTTTGAAATCCCTGCCCAAGCCCCATCAGGACTGGGTCAAAAAGGTGAAAGATGAATTTCAGCTTCCCGATTTGGAGATCATGGTGAAATTGGACACGACGACCCTACGCCCCCAGGAATCGATCCAGGTATGTATCGAAGAAAGGGTCCCGCTGTTTTGCGCCGGTTTGGGAAATCCGGGATTCATGGTGGCCCAGGCCCATGCAGCGGGTATGAAGGTCCTCGCGATAACCGGAAATGCCAGGAATGCCCGCCGGATGGCTCAATCTGGCATCGACCTCCTTGTCGCCCAGGGGCATGAAGGGGGAGGGCACACGGGACGGATTGGAACGATGGCTCTGTTACCCCAGGCCATTGATGCCGCCGCGCCGGTGCCGGTTTTGGCCGCCGGGGGAATCGGTGATGGCCGAGGACTGGCAGCAGCCCTGGCAATGGGGTGTATAGGGGTATGGGTAGGGACCCGCTTCCTGGCCACTACCGAAGGAGGGGCCCTCCCGGTAAATAAGAAGCACATCCTGGACTCGACCGATGAAGACACCCGGGTAAGCAAGGCATATACCGGCAAGACACTCCGAGCGAGCTACAACAAATTCCATGACCTTTGGGACGGCTCTGGTCTGGAACCGCTTCCTTTCCCAATGCAGGCCATGATCTCTTCGGCCCTCCTGGCAAGTTTTGTCGACGGCCAGAAGGACGATTACGTAGGCGGCCTCGCCGGGCAGGTATCGGGCCTGATTAATGAAATCAAACCTGCAAGGCAGGTACTGGAGGAGATGGTTGAAGAGGCGGTCGAAATTCTTACCCGCCGCCTTCCGGAGACGGTCACGGCAAAGTAAAGATATTCACCACAGAGGGCACAGAGAAAAATAGAGGCAGGGTGTTTCGGCATAAAAAATCTGTCGCATAGGGCAGATTTTGAAGCTAATTGGAGCGGGAGACGGGATTCGAACCCGCGACACCCTGCTTGGAAGGCAGGAACTC
>JBAWYD010000164.1:0-3904 GCA_037143735.1 Deltaproteobacteria bacterium | reverse complement strand
GCAAAGATGCAATTCGTGAGGCGATTAATCTATTTAGTAAACCACGAAGCGGAAGTAAATCTCCCAAAAGTATCAGTACTCCTTAAAGCGTTCAACTGACAATGAATGTTGAGGCCGGTTTGGCCAAAACGGATAGTATTCCGAATTGGTCTTGATTCAGGCAACGGAAAACGCGTCAAAAAATGGCGAGTTAGCGTCAGTAATCGAACCCTATGAATAGACGGCTGTCTTCAAGAAAAGAGGTTGACGAAGCTCCAGTCGGGAGGTATCATGGTTAATCTTGGGTTCGTGCGCGCTGCTCACTGAGAAGTTTGGTTCATTGCCTTTTTTTATTAAGGAGCTAAGGGAGAGAGAGGAGGACACAGCCATGACGAATGGGGAGGAAGGACGTCAGAAATTAAGAGATCTTCTGGCTAAAATTGACAAAAATGAGATTAAAATTGACAAAAACGAAGGCCTGGAGAAATTTGAAAAGGTCATGTCAGAGTACAAGGGCGTTTTCAAGGAATTGGACCGACCTCGGGATACTGATCAGTCCATTTATCATCAGCCTATGAGCAATTGACGGAGCGCCAAGGTGTGCGCGGACCAGTTTATTAGAATAGAGCCCTTTTCTAAATTTGAAGAGTTGGTTGATGACTGGATGGCGCAATACTTTCCGGACAATCGAAGTTCGTTTGGACACCGAACTCAAGCTAAGACAATTAAGAAACTCCTCACCGATCATCACGTGGGAACGATAGTTTTTGAGCCGCAGTATATTGATCGACATTTTTTTGACGATTTTGCCGCTTATTACTCGATGTGCTTTCACTCGTATCCGAGATTGGGCACTAGGTTGCATTTTTTTGCCGAAGCTTACGATAAAAATGCAGCCGAAGCTTTTCGGAGTTCCCTAAACGGCCCAGTAGAGAAAATGGATGGTTTGACAAACGTTTTCGGCGAATATATCGGATTTCTGGTCATCCGACCGCTTCCTCAGACCATGATAGGACGAACTTGCATCAAGGCACCACAAGTTCTGGCGGAGCACGTTTTTATTCACCGCAAATATGATGCGCATTTGTACGGGTACAAACTCCGCGTCAAGTCCTTGGCGTTCCAAGAGCAGGACAGGACTGTGTCAGCGTGTGCTACATCCGCTTTGTGGACGTGCTTTCATAAGACGAAGAAGGTATTCGGCCACCAAAGCCTGTCGCCGTCTGAGATCACAAATATGGCCAGCAGCATGACGCCTCGCGCCAATGAAGGCACTACCATTCCGGGTTTAACAGCCAGCCAGATGCAGGACGCCATGCGGGCGATGAAACTCGTCCCGCTGTTTTTTGACAAAGACAAGCTGGGTTATGTCAATCAGATAGTATACAGCTATTGCACGAAGTTATTTTTACCGTGCATATTGGGTTTTTCGATCTGCACAGCCGAATACGATGACCAGAATAAGAAATGGAAGCTCGTAGAGCACAACAAACATGCGGTGACCGTCGTCGGCTATTCTTTCGAGCCGACCAAGGAGAGCTTGGCCACAGAGGAAGAGAAAAGGATATTTGAGTCGATGCATGCCAAGCCAGAAGGTGGGAACGGAGGCGGGCAGACCACCGACGATTCCGTCAGGGAATATTTTAAATCATCAGGAATGACGACCATATACGTTCACGATGATGCGACAGGTCCTTATCAGGGCATAAATTTCAGGCAACTGGAAAATGTGGACTGCGTGCTGATTGATGAAAAGAGATTTCCCGTGTCGATAACCCATTACTCAAATGGCGATTTCTGGGTTCCTTTGTTTTTAATCGTTCCGGTGTACCACAAGATGCGTCTCTTATTATTTACTCCTCACGCGGCGACGTGTGAGTTTCATGAATTTTATAAAGGTATTCGCGTGAACCGCCTTGACCAGCTTGAAAAAGTTGAACCCTACAACAAGGAATACGCTGATCTTCTTCCCGAGATTCTTAAATGGGACACTTATCTGATAGAGGGGCATCAGCTCAAAGGCATTCTTCGCGAATCCAAATATTTTTCACTCGACCGGTTGAGCTACCGCAGGGAATTGCTAGAAGAGCATTGGCCAAAGTATGTCTGGAGGTCTGTGGGGTTCGTCCAGGGAGAGAAGCCCATCGTTGAATTGCTCTTTGACGCGACAGAATCCGAGCAAGGAAGCTCATTGTTCAAGGCGATCATATATGATGAAATCCTAGGCGACCTTTTGAGAGGGGGCATGATACCTGAAGTGTTGGAAAAGACGTTCAGAAATCCGAGATTCAAGCACTTGCAGAAGGTACTTCCCTGGTTCATGAAAAATATCGGATTTGAAAAAGAGACTGACGAACAACAGAAGAAACGAATTGCTGATCAGAATGAGTTACTGAAAGAACTCATTCCGGCCGGAGAACAAGCGCACATCGAAGACAGGGAACAAGAGTTGGCTCAGAAAAGAAAAATGGAATTGATGAAATGTGAAACCGCCGCAAAGCAAGCACGCGAAACATCAGACCCGGCAGCTTTGGAGGACGATAAATTAATGAAAAACGACGCAACTGCGTCTGACAAAAAAGAGCATGCCACGACCGAACTTGACTCCTACGAACCACAGAAGGTTCCCGCTTTTCGTAATCAATATGACGGAACAACGTAGATTCTCTTAAGCAGCTTCATGGAACTGATCAACCCGAAAGAGGGGGTACCGCGCCTGCTGATGCAAGCGTCATTATGGTCATCAACGCAACGAAGGCAATAAACATTATGAACATACAAGCGAATGCCCAACGAAGTCGGTTGGCCTTCTTATCTAATTCTGTATCAACATGTACTACCGCATCTTTAATCCTCACCGCAATCGGCCGATAAATATCTATTAATCTGTTGTTTTCAAATACCTTTGTCATCTGGTCATCAAGGCTTGTACCTTTCGATTTCACCATCATTAAGGCAGAGAAAATCAAAAAACAGGATAAACATGCGAAGGCGAAAACGATTAATGTGAGGTATTCGGTCGTCGTCCAATCAGTCCAGGGTTTGAGCAGGAACATCTTGTTCCCGGGCGCTTTCACGTCGACGAAATAGGTCAAGATGGCCACAATTGCGGACATGGCAATAAAATACTTTCCTGCCTTGTCATCAAGGTTCTTGAGTCTATCTTGCCGTTCTTTGAAAGCCCCTTTAGCGTAATCGTAAAATACCTTGTCACGCTCCAGAGCTTCTGCCGGGGATATCTGGCACATAAGAAATACCTGGTAAGCCACCCGCCTTGTCGGAGGTCAGGCTACTAAGGAACCGTGCATTCCTAATTCAGCGGGCTTATTGATATCACATCGTTACCCCCTGCACAATGGATTCGGAGAACACCTTGTAACTCCTCAGTTAATCGCGTTTAAGTCAGATGGGATTATGAACTGATCTCTAAGTTCAAGGATCAGAGATGTAGCTCTTTTGCAGACCAGCAGATCTGGCGCAGACCTTTGTGATAGGCATTGTAGGCAGAGAAAATGTCCGAACAGAGTATTCCTGAAAATGTTTGCCCAGAGTCTCTCTCAGGACTTTGGCTCCCCGAGAGGCGGAGAGAGTGAAGAATGCCATGCTGGGTGACATAAAAACCCACAACCAGATTCGCTTGCCCATACTCTTCCAACCTGTTTATCCGGACCCTCGCTCAGGGCCCCCGATGAAACAGACCCCACGGACTGAACTCTTCCTTCATCGAAGCCATTGGGTTTCCCAAGGTATGACAGACTCTATCGTCAGATTGATAAACCCGCACACGAAAAAGTCCAATCACCTTCACGATCAGGTCCCCGTCACAACATCTTCCACACCGCCATCAACTCTACCAAAAGTCACCCACATATCACCGTGCAGCCGATGGGTCTTTTCTTAAGAGCACAAAAGGGTCAATTCCCAA
>JBAWYD010000163.1:0-4035 GCA_037143735.1 Deltaproteobacteria bacterium | reverse complement strand
CTGTCTCACGGCCCTTCTTTTCTGCTTTTGAGGAGGCGTAAGGTTTCCGCGATTTCTTCGGGAGTGACGCTCTGCCTGATGCGCTCCATGACCTCCATGACCTGCTGGAAGCGAATCCCTTCCGCGGCGCTGATCCACTCCAGCCCGAGCCTCTCCGTACGCAGGCCGAGTTTTTCCATTTTTTTCCAAACCCTTTTTACGCGGCGCTCCGTCCAGTGGTTGGCGTTGATGTAATGGCAGTCGCCGATATGGCAGCCGGAAACCAGGACAACGGGCGCCCCTTTTTCGAAAGCCCGCCAGATGAACTTTTCGTGGATTCTGCCCGAACACATGGTCCGGATCAGGCGTGTGTTGGGCGGGTACCGGAGCCGTGATACGCCGGCGAAATCGGCGCCCGCATAGGAGCACCAGTTGCACGCAAAAATCAGGATGCGCACGGCGGCGTCTTTTTCCAGGATGGCATCGATCTGCGCCTCGATTTGCGCGTCGGTGAAATGGTTCATGGTAATGGCAAGCGTCGGGCATTCCGCCGCGCACGTACCGCATCCGGAGCATGCCGCTGCTGTGACCATCGCCGGCAATTTTGCCTTTGTGTCCACGCTTATGGCATTGTATGGGCATACTTTGGCGCACAGGCCGCAAGCATTGCATTTTTCCGGATCGACCTCCGCGGTGATCGCCTCCACCGTGAGCATTCCGGGATTCATGAGACGCATGGCCCGCGCGGCGGCGGCGGACGCCTGGGTGACGGAATCCTTGATGTCCTTGGGTCCTTCGGCGCAGCCGGCAAAGAAGATCCCCCGTGTTGCCGAATCCACGGGCTGGAGCTTCGGGTGAGCCTCCATATAAAACCCGTCCGACGTGGCCTGCAGGGCCAGCATTTCCTGGATGGCTTTCATATCCGCCGGCGGCTCTACGCCGACGGCCAGGACGACCATATCGGCATGGTGGGTATCCAGCCCATTCGTTGCGGTATTTTCGACGGTCAGGATCAGATCCATGCTCGCCGGGTTCTGCTTGATGTCGCCGGGAAGGCCCCGGATGTAACGAACCCCCATGCCCTTACTCCGCCGGAACAGGTCCTCGAATCCCTTCCCGAAGGCCCGGATGTCGATATAGAAAACCTTGACTTCCATATCCGGGTAGTGCTCCTTCAGCATGATGGTGCTCTTTACCGTATTCATGCAGCAGATGTTCGAGCAGTAAGGCTTCCCCCGTCGCTGGGAGCGGGAACCCACGCACTGGATGAAGGCGACGGATTTGGGAATCCTTCCGTCCGTCAGACGGATAACCTCGCCGCCGGTGGGCCCACCGGCATTGATCAGCCGTTCCAGTTCCATGCTTGTCAGGACGTTCTCGTAGCGGGTGTACCCGTACTCATCGAGAATGGTCGGGTCGAAGGTCTCCATCCCCGTGGCCACGATGATGGTGCCCACATCGAATTCCAGTTCCTCATCGTTCATGTCGAAGTCGATACAGCGTTTTTTGCACGTCTCGATACATTTCCCGCATATGATGGGATTGTGACCCAGACACTGAGTGATATCAACGGCATATGCAGAGGGCACGGCCTGGGGAAACGGCGAATAGATAGCCCGGCGTGAGCTGAGACCCATGTTGAACTCGTCCGGGATGATGACGGGGCACACGGAGACACAGTCCCCGCAGGCCGTACACTCTTTTTCCTTCACGTACCTCGCCCGTTTCAGGATGCGCACGTGGAAGTTACCCACGAACCCCGTGACCTCCTTTACTTCACTCATCGTCAGAAGCGTAATGTTGGGATGCCGACCGGCATCCGTCATCTTCGGCCCGAGTATTCAGATGGAGCAGTCCATGGTGGGAAACGTCTTGTCCAATCTTGCCATGATACCCCCGATGCTCGGCTGCTTCTCGACGAGGACCACCTTGTAACCAGAATCCGCCAGATCGAGGGCGGCCTGGATCCCCGCCACCCCGCCCCCGATGACGAGGGTTGAGGGACGGACGGGCACCTCTGCTTCCGTCTGTGCACTCAGGAGGCGAACCCGAGCCACGGCGGAACGTACCAGGTCCCTGGCTTTGGCCGTGGCCTGGTCTGTATCATGGCCGTGCACCCATGAGCATTGTTCACGGATGTTGGCCATTTCCATGAGATAGGGATTAAGACCTGCCTCGCCGACACACTGCCGGAACGTCGCTTCGTGCAGCCGCGGCGAGCATGAGGCGACCACCACCCGGTTGAGGCCGTATTCCCGTATGTCGCTTCTGATCTGATTCTGACCCGGTTCGGAGCAGGTGTAGCCCTGGTTCCGGCAGATCACCACGCCCGTCAGCCTGCCGGCGTACTCCGCCACGGCGGTGCAATCGACGACACCCCCGATATTCGATCCGCACTGGCAGACATAAACACCGATTCTGACGGTTTCATCTGGTTTTATCTCCTGCATTACCCATCCCTTTCCAAACGGTGAAGCATTTTAGCCCTTCAGGCTTTTCTGTGGATTATCCTCATGATCTCCCCTCCCCCGATGGGAGGGATTAGGGGAGGTTGGGGTCTATCCGCTGTATTCAATCTGATCGGCCAGAACGGACATCAGATCCCGTATTTCCATCTTTATCTTTTTGCCGTGCCTCAGCCGGTCCCGGATGGTGCAGGTCATGTGGATCATGCACTTGGGACACGCCGTAATCAGCAGATCGGCGCCCGTCGCCTTCGCCTCCTGGAGTCTCTGCACCTGGATCTGCTTGGAATAGGCGTCACAGTTGATGAAGCCGCAGTTCCCGCAGCACAATGCACTCCTGCCCGAGTTCTCCATCTCCAGGAATTTCATATCGGGAATAAGGTTGATCAGTTCCCTGGGACCGGCGGAGCGGTCCAACATGCGGACGAGCCTGCACGGGTCCTGGAAGGTGGCTTTTCTTTTCAGGGATCGAAATGCGATCCCGCCTTTCTGCAATTCCCTCTGCAGGAGGTCCATCAGCAGGGTGACCTTGATGTCAAAGCCGGATACGATCCGGGGCATATGTTCGCTGAGGATCTGGAAACATTCCGGGCATGACACGATGATCTCCCGCAGTCCCGCTTCCTTGAAGGTCTTGTAATTCAGCCGGCAGAGGGCTTCAAAATTCTCCACATCGCCCGTCCAGAGGAGGTCATGGCCACAGCACCTCTCGTTCGGCAAAAGTACCGGTTTGATGTCCAGAAAGTTGAGGAGCCGTATGCTGTCCTTTGCGATTGCGAGGGTATCCACCTCGATGCCGGCAAAGAAGACGTCAAAATAGGGTGCGCAGCCGGCAAAGAACGCCGTCTCGCCGGAACGGGCAACCTGGATGTCTGTATCAACCCAGGCAAGGCGGTTTTGCTGAAGGCCGGGGGAGACCATCATCCTCATCCAGGAATGGATGGCCCCGTCATGGGCCCGGTAGCCCTTTAATCCCTTTGTTTCGGCCAGGAGGGCGCGCATCTCCAGGATGAAACGATTAAAATCAACACCCGAGGGGCAGCGCTCGCGGCACATACCGCAGGTCAGGCACTCCCAGACTGCGTTTTCGATGAACGCCTCGTCCTCGCGCTCGGCGATCACCTTGTGCGCCAGGAGCCGGGGCGAGTATTCTTTGCCCGAAAGCCTTCGCTGGCAGGATGCGGCGCATTTGCCGCACTCCAGGCACTGGTAAAGCGACATGTCCACAATCATCTGATCGATTCTCCGGTCGATCATCTTTTTATCCCCTCCGGCTTCTCGCCTTTCTTCTCCGCCAGAGGCCCAAGAGCCTCTATTTCCACAGCAAATTTCCATACGGCACGGACAAGGGGCACCTTCTCATGAGCGCCGAACGTACACTCCACCAGCCTTTCCTGGCGAATGCCGAGGAGGGAAAGAAGCTTGCGGACCCTGTTCACGTTTTCATGGCCCACCTCCGGGCCGGGACCATAGCGACAGTCTTCATCCTTGCACTCCAGGAGAATGACGCCGTCCGCCCCGTATTCAAAGGCTCTAAGGATGAGGGCCTGATTGATACGGCCGATGCACATCACCCGGATCAGGCGGAAGT
>JBAWYD010000162.1:0-4063 GCA_037143735.1 Deltaproteobacteria bacterium | reverse complement strand
AAGATATTATATAAATAATATAGGGGAAAACCATGTATTACGACACCGTTAACAGGTAGGTTCTAAGATTGGCCTTCTTCTTTTTCATGTCCAGCTTATGTCTGATATTGTTTCTGTGAAAATCAATGGTTCCGGGCGACGCATTCAGCAACTCGGCGATCTCCTTTGTCGTCCTGCCATCTCTGATGAGATTCGCAATCTGGATTTCCTTGGGGGTGAGATTAAGATATTTTGATGACAGCCGCCGTGAAAAAGGCGATATGATGTCTTTCAGGTTTGATTCCAGGATGGTGACATAGGACATATCCTTTTCTTCCAACTGACCCATCTTCATCTTCTCGATATAGGGCAGGACAAGCTGCTTTATGTTCGCAAGCACTCTCTCTTCAAACTCGCATTTATCATCCTCCCTGCGTTTCAGCAAAACCCGCAGGGCGGTGTTAAGTTCCTCAAGATTTCGGGATTTCATTTCAAGTTCTCTCTCCCTCTTTTTCACCGCTTCTTCTGCACGTTTACGGTCGGTGATATCGCGGATAGACTGAAGGGCGCCCACAATATTACCTTTACTGTCATATAAACGTCTGGCCTTCCCCCAGAGGACTAGATTTTCCCCGTTCATGATCACATCGGCCTCGGCTAACATGATGTCTTTTTCTTTTTTGATAAAAGAATATTTTTTTTCGATCTCTTCATCGGAACTGAATACCATATCAATCAGGATTGGTCTTCGGATTCCGTAAAAGGGCAGGGCATATTCATAATCCCCTTTTCCTGTCATATCTTTGGTCTTGACCCCGGTCATCTCTTCAATGGCCCGGTTCCATGCTATGACTTTACCGTCGCGATCAATAGCAAACGTCGCATCAGGCAAAAAATCAATAATATCGGACAGCCGCTGTTCCGACTCCCGCAACGCCTCCTCCGCCCGTTTGAATTCACTGATATCGGTCATAACGCCGGTAAGACCGACCAGGCGGCCATCGTCCCAGAGCGGACGGCTGGACGTGCGCACATGAAATATCGCTCCGTCTTTTGCAAACACCCGGAATTCATACGGCTGTAAATCGCCGGACAGGGTTTTCTCGAACCGGGACAACAACGCAGGCAGATCATCGGGGTGCACAAAACGGGTGAAAGGAAGTCCCATGATTTCGTTCACCGTATATCGGAGAAACCGCTCTACGGCGGGGCTGATGTAGGTGATACATTTCCGGGTATCCACGGAAAAGATGACATCGTTGATGTTTTCTATCAAATTACGGTATTTAGCTTCTTCCGCCAGCATTCGATCGGTAATGTCGCGCCCCACCGCCTGATACTCTTCAATATTCCCCTTCTCATCAAATATTGCCCGGTTCGTCCACTGTTGAAACCCAATGTCTCCATGCGGCAGAAACACCTGATGCACCTGTGTCGATACCGGCCGTTCTTTCGACAGGGAAGCAATCTGGTCTTTTACTTTTTGTCGATCTCCGTCAGGAATAAGATTCATGAAATTGAACCCGATGAGTTCTTCTTTCTTCTTCTTGAAAAAACGGCAATACGCCGTGTTGACGAAAGTAAGCGTATAATCGGGCCGGAAACGACATATCAGCTCCGTTTGGTCCTCTACGATGCTGCGATAACGATCTTCCCTTTCCCCCGGCGCCTCAAAGGCAATCGTATCAGTCATCCAATATCTCCAACATACCGAATTTAAAAATCGTTCCAAAACATTAATCTATCGTCACCAGTCCGGCTTTTACCTCATTGTCCATAAAATGTCAAATGCGCCTCTTTCCTTTACCCCCGACAGGATTTATGATAAGGAACCCGCTATGCAACCCCGTCATGATCGAAAGATAATCCGGAAAAAGTTTCATGGAAACCAAAATCCGGCAACCCGCCTGAGGATGCGGCCGGATGCGGAACCTGTCTTAAAAGGAATCTTTGCTAAAATCGGGAAGCCCGCTTCTTCTCCGCTTACGCCCGATCCATTTCAACTTGAGGCACTGGAAGCGATCAACAGAACAGACTGCCTCGTCACAGCGCCTACAGGCGCCGGAAAAACATGGATCGCCGAACAGGCCATACTTTCTGTGTTCGAAAAGGGCGGGCGTTGCTGGTATGCCTCTCCCCTGAAGGCCCTGACGAATGCCAAATGGGTGGAATTCGGCGCTCATTTTGAAATCCGGAATGTGGGCATCCTGACAGGGGACACGAAGGAAAACACGGACGCGCCGATCATCGTCGGAACAACGGAAATCCTGAGAAACCAGCTTTACGATGCCATGCACCGGGGGGAGGATCTCAACTGCGACCTTGTCATTCTGGATGAAGCACACTTTCTGGGCGATACAGACCGGGGGGTTGTCTGGGAGGAAATCATGATCTATCTCCCCGTGAGGATCAATCTCCTGCTTCTCTCCGCCACCATCGGCAACGGCAGCGAAATCGCCGCATGGCTCTCTTCAATCAGGAACAAAGAATGCGTGGTCATCGAGGAAGAGAATCGTCCGGTTCCATTGTATCCTCTTTTCCTCCACCCTTCCGGCAAAATCATGCCCTGTCTGGAAAAGAAAAACCTCTTCAGCGGGGTCAGAACATTTTTAGAAAAACACGGAGCAGGTCTGCGTGGAGGGAAGCCGCCCCATTTCGGAGACATCATCAAGGTGCTGGGCAGGTTTAATCTCCTTCCCGCCATTTTCTTCCTCAAATCAAGATCCGAATGCGACGCGGCCCTGAAAACCTGCAGGGGCACATCAGACCAGGATGAAGACAGCCCTTTCTACTATGGCACCGAGGAACTCCTTGAACGGTTCCCCTATCTTAAAAACCATAAACAACTACACGACATGTACACGTCAAGGGTAGCAGCCCATCACGGCGGACAACTTCCCTCCTGGAAGTTTATGGTGGAAACCATGATGAAAAAGGGACATCTTCATGCGATTTTTGCCACCTCCACCGTAGCGGCGGGTGTGAATTTTCCCGCGCGAACCATTGTTTTGTTTAATTCCGATCTTTTTAACGGCCATGAATTCAGCCCCCTGAAGGGCACGGAATTTCACCAGATGACAGGGCGGGCGGGAAGGCGCGGGCAGGACAAGATCGGATTTATGCTTGTCGTCCCCGGCAGGTTTATGGACCTGGAGCACATCAGGGAACTTGTCTCAAAAAAACCTGAAGATATCCTGAGCCGGATCAGAAACGATTTTTCCATGGTGTTAAACCTGCTTCTGTCCCAGACACCGAAAGATGTCCGGGATATCTTTGAAAGATCCTTTGCCACGTATCAGCGCGTCCGTTGCGGGAAAAAGGGATATACCCAGGCGGACGGACTAAGCCTGTGGGAAGATTTCCTGCGGCATTTGAATTTTTTAAAGCGTGAAGAATTTGTCAATGAAAACGATCGCCTGACAGAAAACGGCCTCTGGGCATCCAAGCTCCGGCTTGATCAACCCCTTCTTATCGCCGAATGCCTGAGAAGGGACGCCTTTCCGAAGGATGACGAAAAACTTCTGGCCGCCGTCATTGCCCCTTTTGTCTATGATGGCGACCATAACTCCAGAATCGAGGAGAGAAAAATCCCGAAAAAACTGAGGCGGTCTTATCAAAACGTCGTGTCCGTGCTTAAACCCTTGTCAAAACGGATGGAAGCGGCGGGATTTTCCGTGACCCCCCTCTATCTGTGGACATCATCTACCATCTACGACTGGGCAAAAGGCGGCGACTGGGATGATATCATCCAGAAGGCGGGAATTGCCGATGGGGATATGGCAATGCTGATCTTAAGAACCGCGGATAATCTGCGTCAGATTGCGTCATTAAAAGAGACGCACCCCGAAATGGCGGCTCTTGCTTTCAGGGCAAGGCAATCCATTCTGAGGGAACCCGTTATCTTTGAGTAAAAAAAACAGGATCTTTTCATTTGCTGCTTGACATCTTCATAGACAACAGGATATGAACCGAAATTCTTAATTCAGTGTCCCTATCGTCTAGAGGCCTAGGACACTGGCCTTTCACGCCGGCGACCGGGGTTCGAATCCCCGTGGGGACACCAAGTAATATCAAAGGGTTACAA
>JBAWYD010000161.1:0-4075 GCA_037143735.1 Deltaproteobacteria bacterium | reverse complement strand
ATGACTCACTCCAATGAGGCAATAAAAATGGAGATAAAGAATGTTTTGATGGAAAAAAAGGCAAAAGAAGCTTTTATGAATAACGAGTCTGAGCCCTCGTTTTTGGGAGACCAGAAGTACGAGAGTCGGCCAACTGATAGCGGCCTTTTGAATCATGATAAAGAAACAACAATACGCTGCGGATGGCGGATGGTTGCGTATCTCAGGAAAGAAGCAATCGACAGCGTTGCCCAGCAACTCCAAATAGATGTTAAGACGTTTACAGAAGCGGATTACAACAGAATCGCAATTCATTTCTTCTCAAAATTCCTGACCTCAGAGAGACTTAAGGCGGCAACGGATTTTTCTGTGGAAGCTGCGATTAAACTCCACATGTCGGAGAAAGAATCACCAAATATAAACTGAGGGTGATATGGATGCCGTGTTCTCGAATGTAAAAAAATGTGGGAGCAATTTGCTCCCCGGGACACATAAGCAATTCCATGCTGGTACTTAGCGGTCCCGATATTGGGTAATCGGGGCTTGTTTATATACTTTTCGATTTTATCAGGCCCTAAGGGATTCATCCAGATGGAATCCCTTAGAGGGAAAAACAAACGAGGTGATAGATATGGCAAGACCAGAAAAGAGTTTTAGATGTGGCGGCTGCGAAGCAGCTATCTTTGGGAATGAGATTTCCAAAGGAGGAACAACAGTGACCATAAAAAAGGTTGTCTTCCAGAAGCGGTACAAAAGTGCCGAAGGCGAATGGAAAACGACTTACAGCCTTGATATAAACGAAATACCAAAAGCTATTTTGGTTCTTTTCAAGGCATACGACCATCTTTGCAGCGGCAACAGTGATGAATCCAACGGCCATTCCGAAAAATAGGAATGGCATTTTTTCTTTTTTTTCAGTCTTTCATAAACCTTATCCTTATTTATTCTTCTGCTAATCCATAAATCCGTTTATCGGGGCTTCTTTTCTATTATGAAAAAGAAGCCCCACAAAGATGAGGATTCAGGAGGCCATAACAATGGAGATAAAGGAAACATTGATAACCGAGGGAAAAGCAAAAGAGGCTGTCATGGATGACGATTCGGAACCCTGGGACATGGAAGACAGTGCCTATAAAGAATGGCGGGAAGAGCCGCAAACTTTTGGAGGACGGGGAGATGATAAATAAGAACGAGAGGCCCTGCTCGACCCTATCCAAAGAAGATATTGACCATGTCGCCCAGAGATTGGGCATCAACCCGAAGAAATTTACAGATGACGATTATGAAGAAATCGGAAGAGCATTCATCAAAGGTTTCGGGTGGTCAAACGAGACATGGGAAGACATTCTCGAAGAGGCTGTCAATCTTCATACGGTAGAAAAAAACCAACAATTAAGAACGAGGTGATGCACATGCCTAAAAAAATAACGTCCATGGAGCAATTGAAAAGAGCAGCGAAAGACCCGGATGATGCCGAATTCTTCATTCTGTTAAGAGGTTATCTTAGAAGCAGTAAACGGATTGTCTGGGAGGAGGAAGAACGGAAATTTTTCATCATCAATTTTATCGTAAGCGTCTGACCAACCCATCTTTTCTGCCGCTCTCCTTTGATCTATGCTTCCCGACAATGAAAAATCTTCATCATTGGGAGGCAAGAAATGACAAGAGCAGAACGGCGTGACCATTGGCGCACCATCATAGAGAACCAGGCAACAAGCGGCGTGAGTATTGCCGCCTATTGTCGGGACACCCAGATCAACCCATCCTATTTCTATACCTGGCGGCGCAGGCTCAAAGAGCAGCAACCCTCAGCCGGAGGCTTCCTTGAACTGATCCCCGGCAGGCTGACGGAGGTCGCATCGGGTGTTCGCATCCGCTTGGGCACGAAGCTTTCCGTTGAAGTGGAGCGGGGCTTCGACCCCTTCACCCTCCGCGCCGTCGTCGATACGCTCAGAGATCTTTCCAGATGTTCGGCCTGACGGCGGCCAATCGCATCTATCTCTACCGCGGTGTCTGTGATATGCGCAAATCATTCGACGGCCTCTGCGGCATTGTCCGTTCCGACCTGGGGGCAGATCCCCTGTCCGGTTCCCTTTTTGTCTTCGTCAACCGTCGCCGCAGCATGGTCAAGCTCCTCTACTGGGACCGGGACGGCTTGGCACTATGGTATAAACGTCTGGAGCAGGGCTGTTTCACCCTGCCTGATCGGTGGCCCCAAGATGGTCGCATCGAGCGCCGCGATCTGGCCATGCTCCTGGAGGGAATCGTGCCGAAAAAAGTTGAAAAAAGATACATAAAATAGAAATAAATGCTTGATATAATTATTGTTATGTGCTATACGCACTCCCATGATATTGACCATCTCTCAGGCCAACGAGCTCATCGCACAGAAGGATTTCCACATCCGGGAACTCACTGTAAAACTTGAATCTGTCCAGCGCCAGTTGACCACCCTTCAACATCAGATGGAGCAGATGCTCCGGCGTCTGTATGGTCGCAAGTCCGAGCAGCTCAATCCCAACCAGATGATGTTCGATTCCATCGTACTCGAATCCTTGAACCAGAATCAGGGAGTTCAGGAACCGCCCACGGCCGAGTTACCGGTTGCACCTGAAGCCAAAACGACGCGCAGGGTTTCCAACCACCATGGCCGCGTCCCTATTCCCGAACACCTCGAACGGGTGGAGATTCTCCTTGACATCCCCGAGGAGCAAAAGGTTTGCCCCGAGACAGGAAAAACCCTGAAGGTGATTTCCGTCGAAATCTCGGAGAAACTGGAGTTCCGACCGGGAAAAATCATCGTCAATGTCTATAAACGGCCCCAATACGCATTGCCGGAGAGTTCCGACTCTTTTGCCGGCGTCATCGCCGCGGCCATGCCCGATCATCCCATCGCCAGGTGCAAAGCCGATATGGGACTGCTTGCCCACCTGATCGTCAGCAAGTTCGCCGATCACCTGCCGCTCTATCGTCAGGACGGCATTTTTGAGCGGGAAGGGGTGACGATACCCCGGGCTACCCAGTCCAGTTGGCTGATGCAGGTCTATGAGAGCATCAAACCGCTGGAGGGGGCCCAGAGGCGGGCCCTTTTCGAAAGGGACGTCATTTTTACTGATGACACGCCCATTCCTCTTCAGGTCAAGGGGAATGGAAAGCTGAAGAAGGCTCGGTTGTGGGTCTATGTGCGGGGAGGAACCGGTCCGCCATTGACAGCCTACGACTTCTCCATTGATCGCAGCAAGAAGCGCCCCCTCGATTTTCTGGATGGCTATCACGGGTATGTTCATGCCGACGCCTACAGCGGCTATGATGAGCTCTTCCGAAAAAAGGACATCATCGAGGTGGGTTGTTGGGCTCATGCCAGGCGGAAGTTCGACGAAGCTGCGTCTTCCCGCCCCAAAGAGGCGACGGACATCCTGGCCCGCATTGCCCGGCTCTACCACGAGGTGGAGACCCCCTGCGCCGATATGACGCCGGAGGAAAGGCGCCGCTTCCGGCAGGAGCATGCCGCACCGCTCCTTGCTGGGATCTTCGAGAAGCTTGAAGATCTGAGGCGTCAGACGACCCCCGCAGAACCGCTCCGGAAGGCCATCGATTATGCCCTGAATCAACAAAAAGCTCTTTGCCGTTATCTGGAAGATGGACGGCTCCGGCCTGACAACAACCTGGCGGAGAATGCCATCCGACCCGTGGCGCTGGGTCGGAAGAACTGGCTTTTCGTGGGAAGCGAACGGGGCGGCCGGGCGGCGGCGCTGTTCATGGGCCTCGTCAAATCCTGCAAGGACTGCGATATCAATCCCTGGGAGTACTTCGACGACATGCTCCGGCGGATCATGAGCCATCCGGTCAGCCGCCTGCGGGAGCTTCTCCCCGACCAGTGGAAGCCGCTGCCCAAGGACGAACGTGGCTTGATCCTGGCGTCCAAGGCCTGAGAAACATTTTCCTTTATCATCTTGTCAAAGAACACCGGCGGCAGTTCTCACCGACTGCCACATCCTACCCCATATGAAAACAAGTTCCAATACGGGTTTGTCGGTCGGTTACAGCACATCGAGATCTTTTACTTGACGGGACTACCTGCCGAGTCGTTGAATAA
>JBAWYD010000160.1:0-4163 GCA_037143735.1 Deltaproteobacteria bacterium | reverse complement strand
TTTGAATGGCGGAGTCGCCACTCCAGCCTCGGTAATGATAGCGGTGATGAAAGGGCTGGGCGTTACATCAAAGGCAGGATTATAGACCAAAACGCCCTCCGGAGCCGTCTTTATGCCACGGAAAGAGGTGACCTCGTCACCATTCCTCTCCTCAATAGGGATATCTTCCCCTGTTTTGATGTTCACATCAAAGGTAGATAACGGCGCCGCGATATAAAAGGGAATCCGGTGCGCTTTGGCAAGCACGGCGAGGGAGTAAGTGCCGATCTTGTTGGCCGCATCCCCATTGGCGGCGATGCGATCCGCCCCGACGATAATCTTGCTGATTTTTCCCTGTTTCATCAGGAATCCGGCCATATTGTCCGTAATCAGCGTGGCAGGAATTTTTTCCTTCATCAACTCCCAGGCTGTCAGCCGCGCCCCCTGTAGGACCGGTCTCGTTTCATCGACAAAGACATGAATCCTTTTCCCCTCCCCAAAGGCCGCCCGGATCACTCCCAGGGCGGTTCCGTATCCGGCCGTCGCAAGAGCACCGGCATTGCAGTGGGTGAGAATGTTGTCTCCGTCCTGAATCAGAGACCTGCCATTGACGCCTATTTTCCGGTTAACGGCAATATCCTCTTCACAGATGCGGACGGCCTCGTCAACAAGAGCCCGTTTGATCCGCCCGGTATCATCAGGTCCAGATATCAGGGCAGCTTCAAAACACCGTTTCATCCGCTCAATGCCCCAGAAGAGATTCCGGGCCGTGGGGCGCGTCCGGGAGAATTGCGTGCAGATATCATCAAATGCCGTCTTGAATTCCGTCTGAGAGGCAGGGAAAAGATGAAGCGTACCGAGTGCGATCCCCATCGCCGCTGCAACCCCGATGGCCGGGGCGCCGCGGATCGTCATATTTTTAATGGCTGTAACGACTTCCCGATAATCCCGGCAGACAAGATATGTCTCCTCAAGGGGCAGGGCATTCTGGTCAATCATGACCACGGCATTGTCTTCCCAGAAAATCGTTCGAATAAGGATTGGCATAGGCGGGGATTTCACGATGACCCGGCAAGCATTTTCATAAGGATTTCATTGACAAGGGTGGGATTTGCTTTGCCTTTTGTCGCCTTCATGACCTGACCCACAAAGAAGCCGAAGAGCTTCTCCTTACCCCCTCTGTATTGTTCAAGCTGGCCGGGATTGGCCGCAATAACCTCACCGATGGACTTTTTCAGCGCCTCTTCATCGGTGATCTGGACCAAACCTTTTTCTTCGATGATCTGTTTCGGCCTTTTGCCCGTTTTGTACATGTCTTCGATGATGTCCTTGGCCATCTTCCCGCTGATGGCGCCCCCTTCAATGAGGAGAATCATCTCCGCCAGGGAACCGGGAAGGATGGGACAATCCCCGATATCCCGCTTTTCTTCGTTCAGGAACCGAAGGACATCCCCCATGACCCAGTTGCTTGCAACTTTCGGGTTTTCCGATAATCTCGCCACTTCTTCAAAGTAGTCGGCGAGAGCCCGGCTGGACGTCAATACCCCGGCATCATAGACGGGGATCTGATAATCTTTTAAAAATCGTTCCCGTTTCTCCAGAGGAAGCTCCGGCAGACTCTTTTCAACCTCTTTGATCCATGTGTCGCCGATCACGATGGGCACAAGATCTGGATCGGGGAAATACCGGTAATCATGGGCTTCTTCCTTGCTCCGCATGGAATGGGTTACCCCCTGTGCATCATCCCACAACCGGGTTTCCTGAATGACGTCCTGACCGCCATCGAGAAGATACTGCTGCCGCTTGATCTCATATTCCAGGGCTCGCTGGACATTTCTGAAGGAATTCATGTTTTTCAGTTCCGCCCTCGTCCCGAAGGCTTCCTCGCCTCTGGCCCTGAGGGACACATTGGCATCGCACCGAAAACTCCCTTCTTCCATATTCCCGTCGCAGATTTCCAGATAGACGAGAATCTCATGGATTCTCTTCAGATAAGCGGCAGCCTCCTCGGCGTTTCTCATGTCCGGCTCGCTGACGATCTCGATCAATGGCACGCCCGTCCGGTTCAGATCCACATAACTCGATGGATTGTGTTCATCATGCAACAGTTTCCCCGCATCTTCCTCCATATGAATCCGTGTAATGCCGATGCGTTTTTTGCCCCCGTTAATCTCAATTTCCACATATCCGTGTTCAGCAAGCGGATAGGCGTACTGGGATATCTGATAGCCCTTGGGCAGGTCGGGATAAAAATAGTTCTTCCTGGCAAAGTTGCAGGCATCATTGATGCTGCAATGGGTTGCCAGAGACATCTTCATTGCGTATTCAACGACTTTCTTGTTTAAAACAGGCAAAACGCCGGGCATGCCTATACAGATGGGACAGGTATGGCTATTGGGTTCCGCCCCGAACTTTGTCGAACAGGTGCAGAATATTTTCGCGTCCGTAAGGAGCTGGGCATGGACCTCAAGCCCGATGACCGGTTCGTATTCCATTAAAGATTGGGTCTCCTTTTTTCAAAATTCGCGCTTTTTTCGTAGGCTGAAGCTATTTGGATCAACTTCCCTTCTTCAAAATGCCCCGCCAGAAACTGAACCCCAATAGGAAGCCCCGCCGCGGTAAAACCACAGGGGACCGACATTCCCGGAATTCCCGCCAGGTTGGTGGATATGGTAAATATATCGGAAAGATACATCTGGAGCGGATCGTTCGTTTTTTCCCCGATTTTAAACGCCGGCGTCGGGGTTGTTGGGGTAAGGATCACGTCACACTGCTTGAAGGCCTCCTCAAAATCCCGTTTGATAAGCGCCCTTACCTGGGAAGCCTTTTTATAATAGGCGTCATAATACCCGGAAGATAAGGCGTATGTTCCTATCATGATCCGTCTTTTCACCTCGGCCCCGAAGCCCTCCGAACGGGTTTTCTTATACATCTCCAGAAGATCACTGCCATCGTGGGAGCGAAATCCGTATTTCACGCCGTCATAGCGCGCCAGATTGGAGCTCGCCTCCGCAGGGGCAATGATGTAATACACGGCCAGACAATACTTCGTATGGGGCAGGGAGATTTCCACACATCTCGCCCCGAGGCCTTCGACAACCTTTATGGCGTCTTGTATGGCCTTCATCACCTCCGGATCAATTCCTTCGATGAAGTACTCCCTGGGAATACCCACCGTCCACCCCTCGATTCCCCGGGAAAGATGTTCACGATAATCCGGGACATCCATGGGAACGGACGTTGATTCCTTCGGATCAAACCCGGCAAGGACGCCCATCATGATGGCGCAGTCTTCCACATCTTTGGTAAACGGACCGATCTGGTCCAGTGACGAGGCAAAGGCAATGAGGCCGAAACGGGACACCCGCCCGTAAGTGGGCTTCAAACCGACAACGCCGCAGAGGGCGGCGGGCTGTCTGATGGAGCCCCCCGTATCCGAGCCGATGGAGGCAATGCATTCATCGGCAGCCACAGAAGCCGCGGAACCGCCGCTGGATCCACCCGGTATCCGTTCGAGGTCCCAGGGATTTCTGGTAATGCCGAAATATGAGGTCTCCGTGGATGACCCCATGGCGAACTCGTCCATATTGGTTTTACCTACGAATACGGCGCCCGCTTCTTTTAGTTTCTCCACCACCGTGGCATCATAGGGGGGAATATAATTGTAAAGAATACGGGACCCGCACGTCGTCGGGAACCCCCTGGTGCAGAGTATATCCTTGAGGGCAACGGGAATACCCGTCAGTGTTTTGATGTCGCCCGCCTTGATATCCGCATCGGCCCTGGACGCTCCGGAAAAAGCCTCATCCCGCATGACGGTAATAAAGGCATGGACATCCTTTTCAACGGCATCGATGCGTGAAAAGACATCTCGCACAATATCTGTTGAGGAAACGTCTCCCGCCCTGATTTTTTTCTGCAATTCATGTATGGTTAACCGGTTGAGATCCATATTATGCCTCTATGACCCTGGGAACCCTGAAAAAGGGACCCTTGGCATCAGGGGCATTGGCCAGGGAGGATTTCTGACCGAGCGATTCCCCGACGCGATCATCCCTGAACGCATTGTTCAAGGCAATGGCATGGCTCATCGGTTCGACACCCGTGGTATCTATCTGGTTTAACATATCTATGTACATCAAAATATCATTAAGCTGCGAGGTGAATGTCTCTTTTTCCTCTTC
>JBAWYD010000159.1:0-4190 GCA_037143735.1 Deltaproteobacteria bacterium | reverse complement strand
AGGATGAGGGCCTGATTGATACGGCCGATGCACATCACCCGGATCAGGCGGAAGTTTCCCGGCATATGCAGTCCCGTCATCCCCGCCGCATTATAGCAGGCGAAAGGACTCCAGTTGCAGCATATTCCAAGAATCCGGATTTCTTTCATGTCATTGCTCCCCGGTCAGCGTGGACGCCACGATCTCTTCCAGAAGCCGGTTCGAAAAGTAAGCCATGTCCAGAGCCGTTACGGGGCAGCGCCCCACGCAACCGCCGCATCCGACGCAGTTGTAATGCAGCACTTCCGCCGTGTAAAAGCCGCGCTCATTGGCAACGAGTTTGACGGCATCGAAGGGACAGATCTCCACGCAGCGTCCGCAACCACGGCAACGCTCTTTATCGACCCTGGGACTGAGTTCATGGTCTTTCAGAAAGGCTTCCGCAGCGGTCGTCGCCACATGCGCGGCCAGGGCGGCTCCCGCCTGAAAAGCCGTTACCCTCTTAAGCGTCCTGGGCATGACCCGGTACACCCCGATCTGGGGGCTGTGGAAGAATTTGAAGTTGTAGCGGTAAAATTTCTTCAGGCCGAACATCCCCGCGGGAATCGCCAGGGGCAAAACATTCAGGTCGGCGAGACAGACAATGTCTGCATGAAGCTGCCTGCGGACGCCATGATCGATTACGGTAACCGTGAAATCTCCCAGGTTCCCCTTGATCCCCTCGATAACGGCTTCGTCCATATGCATGATGGAATCTTCTGCGATGCGGCTTACCGGCCTTTCCCGGAGTTCCTTCGGAATCTCCGGCTTTTCCTTCAGGGCGCATCGATGAACCAGGCGTACCCTGAACCCCTGCATGCTCAGGTTAAGGGCACAGCTCAGGCCCACTTCCGACCCGCCAAGAATCAGTATCCTGTCCCCGATTTTTGTGACGCTATGGCGGAGCGGCCCCAGGAATCGGGCGCGGATGAAGGCCTCCCGGAGGAAATCACCCACTCTCTCCATCAGCGTGTCTTCAGACGCATCGGCGGCGCCCAGGTGATCCCGGATGTTGATCGTTTCAAACCGGTTCCGGTCAAGGCCGAGCCTGTCAAACAGGTGGATGCGGGCACGGTTCCGCTGGTCGTTACAGGAAATGCACTGGAACTCCAGAGGACAGCACACGCAGGAGGCCAGAATAACCCTGTTAAGCCTGTGTCGCCGCACGGCGGCGGCAATCCGGTCTGCACCGCCGGGATGACAGGCCGAAAATATGAGTTCGCTGTGTATCACGCCCGGCATCCTCTTCCCCATATCCCGGATACGTTCAAGAACGACCGGGGGCGCCAGGGTTCCATTGCAGGTGCACGTAAACACCCCGAAACGGGTGTCCAGGTCGGTTTCAGCGGACGTCCGCCGATCGGAAAGCCCGGCGGTCCGAAGCGAGGCACACTTCGCCATGGCCTGGCCTGCCGATGCGCTTCCCGCTATCAGGACGTTCACGAGATCTTTGGCGCGCCGGAAATCCCCCATGCGATAGACGCCCTCCCGGCCGGCGATGTTAAGATGGGCAGCCTCATCATCGCTCGCAACGATAATGGCAGGGCTCGTGACGGTCAGGCGCCCGGGGGCTCTGAAATGATCGATAGCCCCTATGTCGCTGCAGACGCTTTCACACAGGCGGCATTCAGAACAAGAACTGCACTGGAGGCAGCGCGAGGCCTCCAAAACCGCCTGTTTAGCGTTGAATCCGAGGGCCACCTCTTCAAAGTCCAGCCGTCTCACTTTCGGCTTTCGATGGTCCATCTCCGGACGCCGCCGGCGGGGCGTATTTTCAGAAATTTCCATGTGTTCTCCCGCGCCGCGGATTTCATCCGGGGGACGCCCCCACGAAGGAGACTCCCCCGTCAGATACTCGATAATTTTCACAGCGGCCCGCCGGCCCTGAGCCATGGAGCCGACGACGGTATCCGGCCCTGTGACCACGTCTCCGGCGGCAAATACGCCCTTCTGCGAGGTGGAAAGCGTTGCGTCCACCCTCACCCGTCCCCCCCGGTCAATCTTGAAATTATTGCCCAGCCCTGTTCCATCGAGGTGGGGCTGTTGTCCGGCGGCAACGATGACCGTATCGGCGGGACGGAGAAACTCCGATCCCCTGACCGGTTCAGGTTTTTTCCGTCCGCTCTCATCAAGGAGGCCTAATGTCATGCGGGTCATTTTGAGGCCGGTGACCCTCCCTTTTCGGCAGACAATCCGGACCGGCGACACCAGGTATTTTATTTTTACCCCCTCTTCCTCCGCCGCCCTGATCTCTGATTCATGCGCCGGCATGTCTTCGCGCGTCCGCCGGTAGCAGATGGTGACAGAATCCGCTCCCAGCCGCACGGCGGCCCGGGCCGCGTCAATGGCGGAATTACCGCCGCCGATGACGGCCACACGTCCCCGGATGTTCGGGTTTCCGTTGGCGTTAAGATTCCTCAACATCTCCAGGGCGCCATAGACACCGTCTGAATCTTCACCGGGGATACCGAGACGAAGATCGCGGTGCGCCCCCGTGCACAGGAGGACCGCATGAAATCCCCCGTCGAGAAGGTCTTGTGTGGCATGCACGGGCATGCCTGTGCAAATCTCCACACCCGCATCAGCAATGGCCCGTACCTCCGCATCCAGGATTGCACGGGGGAGCCGGAAGGCATTGATTCCCACCCGGAGCATTCCCCCTGCCTCGTGATGGGCCTCGAATACCGTTACGGAAAAGCCTTCACGGTTGAGGAAATAGGCGGCTGTGAGACCCGCCGGGCCGCCGCCGATGATAGCCACTTTTTCCTGCCTTTTTTTCTTTTGAGCGCCGGGTACGCTGGGTCTGCCCTTCGCCATTTCCTGATCGGCAAGAAAGCGTTTGATGCTGCAGATGGCTACAGCCTGCTCCAGGTCTCCGCGGCGGCAGGCGTCCTCACAGGGATGATGACAGACCCGCCCGCAAATGCCCGGCAGGGGATTGTCCCGGCGGATGACGCTGAGGGCCTCGTCGAACCGTAAGGCCGCCGTAAGGGCCATGTAGGCCTGAACGTTCACGCCCAGGGGACAGCTCGTCCGGCAGGGAGGGAGTTTGCGCTTGTCCAAATCCAGGGCGCGCGACGGACAATAGGCCGGCGTCCTCCTCAAGGGGGGATGTTCCGCATCGTTAAGGGGGCATATCTCCATACAGCGCCCGCATCCGGTGCAGAGATCATAATTCACGTAAACGGGGTCCTGAACGACGGCGGCCCGATAACCGCCGGGAATCCGGCGGACGTCCTCGACCCGTGCATGAGTCATGGCTGTTACCAGGGGATGGCGGGTTACCTGCAGGTAAAGGGGACGGAACTGGAAGTCCAGATCCACGGGCCACTCGGTAAAGTGCTTTACGCCTCCCGGCAGTTCCAGAAAGTGAATCGCCTTCGTGACCCAGACCAGGGGGAGACCCGACTGCGAAAGATCCTGCGCCACCTTGAGGGCGCCGTAACCGGAGCCGATCAGCAGAACCGCCTTTTTCCGGCTGTTGGACGTGGGGCGTTTACGCATTGCTAATCCTTGAGTCTGTCCTGTTTCGCCCGGCTTTTGAGGATCCCTTCGCCGTACTGGCGGCCCCGTTCGAAGGCCCGTTCATTCATTTCTTTTGTCTGATCGGGGACGGAAGACAATACGGCTTCCCGCATGGCCTGAACGCTCACCAGGGGGTACACCTCGGCAAGGAAACCGAGCATCACAATATTCGCCATCATTTTGTTACCCAGTTCCCCGGCAATGCGGGTCGCCGGAATCTGGTAGGCGGTCCAGCCCGGGTCCGGTTTTTTCGTCCGGACCAGGTCCGTGTCCCAGATCAGGATTCCGTTGCGGCAGAGGCTCCCGACATTTTTGGAATAGCCTTCCTGACTCAGGCACAGCAAAACCTTCGGCTCCTTAATATATGGGAACAGAATTTCCTCTTCGCTGACAATGACCTGGGCAGAGCAGGCGCCGCCACGCGCTTCCGGGCCATAGGCCTGGGTCATGGTGGCGTGTTTTCGATCATACAGGGTTGCGGCCTTCCCCATGATCTCGCCGGCCATGATGATCCCCTGACCGCCGAAACCCGTGATAAGGACATGATTTTCATGCTTCATCGCCGTCGCCATGCCGCCTGTCTTTTTACCGGATGATTTCATTGCCACGCTTCCCTTTTCCTCCATCAACACTGAGCCAGTTCCCGA
>JBAWYD010000158.1:0-4226 GCA_037143735.1 Deltaproteobacteria bacterium | reverse complement strand
CCCGCGATGAAATCGAGGCTCCTGCGTCGCTCGAATTCATCGCTTTATACGTTATGCCCTTATGGGCAGTCCGATTGGATTGTCACTAATCACTTCCACGGCGTGCTTAATTCCGTAAGAGACGATGATCCCTGTATTGTAACGATATGCTAACGCTACCTCTTGTTCACCTGCCAAGATAGGCTCGTGAGTATAACGGTAGCCGGATATGACCGACGCAACCTTGAATTCATTGTTGTTTAGCTCCTTGAAAACAACAGGCCCACCCGAGAATCCTAGGTTGTTATGACCGTCAAGAAAGAAATGCTGTACTCCGTCGCTTTTCATGTATGTGCATGAGAGAATTGCTTTCTTGACAAACGGCATGGGGAAATTCCTGTTCAATTCTCCAATATCTCCATACCAACCATACGGAAAGCCGAGGAAATAAACGTCTTGACCCCATACAATACCGCCTGAGGTTGCGGGTAGTGAAAGAGGTGGGGACAGTTGGAATAGCGGGGCCAAAACAGCGATATCAATTTCGCCGCCACACCGACCAACTAACGTCATTTCGATCTCTTTCCATTCTTTATCGTGGAAGATGTGCATTCTCTGACCAGGTTCCCACTCTTGAATCAAATGGCGGGCAGTAACAACGTATTGCTTCTGTTCAATGTCTATCGTGAAGCATGTTCCGGTCGACTTACCAACCTTTATTTGGAACACCCGATGATAAACGTTGTTTGTGATCATTTTTTTCCTTCTGGCCTAACAATTAACATACGAACTTCGCTTTTCCCGGTATTTTGAGTATCAAAATAATATAACTTCTTTTTTCTTGAAAGGAAAACATTCCAAAATTAAAGAGCAGTTCTGTGCACAGAACTGACTTAAATATATGTTATTATAAACGATCTAACGATACAGCCGATCATTTTCATGCCAATTTTTTACTCGGTTGGGTCTCTCCTTCCGGTGCCGGTTGCATTGCCGCGGCCAGTACGGCCTCGATGGCCTGTTTCATGTTTTCCAGGGCGATGATGAAATTCGACTTTTCCTCCGGAGAAAGGGTCGGGATGTCCAGTAAATTGATTTTTCTCTGTGTGATGTCCATGGCGTTGAAGGTTCCTTGAGCCTTGCTCTCACCTTGCCGTCCGGCGGATGATAAACAAAAAACCCCGCTCTCTTCGGCAAGAAACGGGGTTTAAGTTATTCGTCTGTTCATGACTTCCCTATCATCAGGTTTCAGGGGGTGCGGTCATTCAATAAGATCAAGAATTTATTTGCTTTGTAGCTAAAAGGAATACGTTGAGTTTGTCAAGCATATTCTTGGGAAAACAATAGAGCATGTTTGGGGGTTAAGGGGTTCTGGGAGAAGCTGTCTGCGGTGATAATTAACGTTTAAAATCTTGCCCCTTCAAGTTGAAACCCTTTCTCCCGAAATAATCTAAGACAGGCATCTGCGACAGCATTGTCGTAAAAAGTCCCCCTATTCTTCTCGATTTCCTCCAGAGCTGCATCGATACCCAGGCCGGGACGATAGGGCCGGTGGGAGGCCATAGCTTCCACCACGTCGGCCACAGCCATGATGCGGGCCTCAATGAGAATTTCTTCCCCTTCAAGGCCTCTTGGATAGCCTGAACCATCCATCCGTTCATGGTGCTGGTAAACAATCTCTGCCAGGGGCCAGGGGGATTCTACATCCTTCAGCATCTCGAATCCTTTCCCGGCATGTTCTTTAATCAGGGAAAACTCGATCTCAGACAGTTTTGTCGGTTTGGACAATATCTCCGCAGGGATGGACAGTTTCCCGATGTCATGGATGGAACCCGCCATACGAATGCCATCGATTTTCTCTTGGGGTAATCCCATCTCCATAGCGATGGCGCGGGCAAGATCCGCGGACCGGATCTGGTGACCGGACGTGTAAGGATCTCTCACCTCTACAGCCGATACCATGACCTGAATTGTGGCGCCAAACGCCTTCCTGAGACTTTCGAGGGTCAGCTGAAGTTCCTCCTCCGCCCGCTTGCGGTCGGTGATATCACGGTATATTACCTGAAACTGTGCTTCACCGTCCCACAATATTTCCTTGCGGAAGACCTGGAGATGGCGGACGACACCATCTTTCCTCACAATGCTTATTTTATAGTCGGACGGGAGATAATCACCCCGCTTTCTTTTTTCCCTTCTTGTTTGGAACTCAACAAAGCTCTCCGAAGTATAGCGCTTCATTACAGTAGTTGCTTTCAGTTCATCAAGGCTGTCGTAGCCATAGATATCCAAAATGGCCCAGTTGGCATAAATTGTCTCACCTGCTGCGCTCACGATGCGTACTCCCAGCGGGGATTCATCCAGAGAACGGCGAAAGTTCTCTTCAGTCCGGCGCAGCGCCTCCTCCGCCCGCTTGCGGACAGTAATGTCCCGGGTAATGCTTAGAATATGGGGTACACCATTAAGATCGATCACGGAGGCTGACATCAACCCGTATCGGATATCACCGCCCTTCATTCGAAAAGTGGCTTCAAGGTTAATGACTTCCCCGTCTTTTCTTAATCCGGCTACCAGTCTTTGTCTATCCTCGATATTTCCCCAGACATTATATTCTATTGAGGTCTTTCCGATGATGTCCCCTTCCGTATATCCCGTGATCCTGGTAAATCCAGGATTAATTGAGATATACATACCGTCTTCAAGACGGTTGATGTTCACAGAGTCCAGGCTGGTATAAAAAGCCTTGCGGAATTTCTCTTCACTCCTGGTTAACGCCTCCTCCGCCCGCTTTCGGTCGGTGATGTCGCGGACGATCATACTGGTCTTTGAGTTACCGTCGCGATCCCTGAAGATGGCGGAGGAAATTTCGCCGGGAAACAAGGCGCCGTCTTTGCGGACGAATGTGAGTTCGCCACGAAACTGGCCTGTGCGTGCTCTTTCTTCCAGTGCCGCTGCCAAGTGTGGGTCTGTCAGATCCATCAGACCTGCCCTGCCGATCCGGCATATTTCCTCTTCGGACCGCCCGAAGATTCGACGCGCTTCGGGATTTGCCGCCAGGATTCTTCCATCCGGCGCCGTAAGGAGGATGGCATCGCCGCTGTGATCAAAGAGCGAGCGGTACTGATCCTCGCTCTCCCGCATCGCCTCCTCTGCCAACTTGACACTCGTGATGTCTTCAACCACAGCAATTATATGATCCACCCTGCCATCGGATTTCCGGACACACCCCACAGAAAGATTGGTCCAGATGATCTTTCCACACTTGCGGATAAAACGCTTATCCATATTATATTGTTCAATTTGACCGGATAGAACACGATTAAATTGCTCGAGATCTGCGGCAAGATCATCAGGGTGGGTCATTTCCGACCATGTCATGCGGACGATTTCGCCCCGGGAATAGCCCATTATGGAACAGAGCCGGTCATTGACTTCAATCCACCCTTTCTCGGGGGAGGTTATGGCAATACCGTGGTAAGGCAAATCGAAGTAACTGCGGAAGCGGGCCTCACTTTTTTTTAACTCTTCCTTTTCATTCTTCCACTCTGATTCCGATTGTTCCAGCTCTTCAATCTTCTGTCTTAAAGAAGCCAGTTCTTGAATCAGGGCCTGCTTTGTCTTGGATTGATCTTCCATGGGGGTGCCTCTTGTGTGTTGAGATGACAGCATTTGACACTAAATCAGGTTTAGTGTCAAATGGCATTGTTGCTGATAAACGCAGATTACCATTTAACGTCTTGAACTTTTAGGCACGAGTTGGGATTATGGCGATTGCAGTTTTTCCATCTTTACCCCCGGGATCTTCTCGAAATCCCGGATGTTGACCGTGGCGACGGTATAATCCAGGGAAATGGCGGTGGCAGCGATGATGAGGTCGTGGACGCCCACGGTCCAGCCCTTTCGGGCAATGGCAGCCCAGATGCGGGCGTAGATCCGGCCGACCATCAGGTCGAAGGGGAAAACCGGAAAGGATTCGATCACTTTCTCCACAAAGGCCTGCCGCCTGAGCTTTCGCTCTTCTGTATCAGCCCTCTCGACGCCGTGCAAAAGTTCGGCAGCCGTGACGACGCTGATGCCGAAAGGCTCTTCCGCCCGCCCCGTGATGAGGGCGTCGAGAGATTCATGACCGCGTTCGATGGCGATGATTGCCGAGGTGTCAAAGATTATGCCCATGGAGTTCCCTCTCCGACGGGCGGCTGCACTGCGATAGCCTGTGCAATGTCTCTTGCGAAGGCATCTCCATCGTCTTC
>JBAWYD010000157.1:0-4271 GCA_037143735.1 Deltaproteobacteria bacterium | reverse complement strand
CCCTTGCGTATCAGTTCCCAGCGTTTCTGAACCGGTATCCCCGTCGGGCAATTCGCCTGACAGGGCGGAAGATGTTTTTCGTTTTCCCACAGGGGTATATAACGGCGCAACTCTCCGGTGGTGATCACGTCGATCGCAGCCCGGGGAATATCCGTCAGGTCTCCGATCAGACCGCCTTTACCCAATTCCTGGTTCCAGGTATCCCGGCAGAATTGATGCATCGTGCGGGCAGGTTGTCCCGTCTTTTCATGGGGTTTTTTTGCCTGCAGGATCTGCCAGGCGCCGCGGTCCGATGTCAGGACAGAATAGAGTTCCGTACGTCCAATGGTGTTCAGGAAGGGCTGAATGTTCGACCGCAGCCACTGCCATTCCTCATCATCGGGAACGGTCAGTTTCGCATCCTGTTCACTGAAGCCCTGATGGGGGCCCCGGAAGAAAATCTTGCCTCCCACCATCCCGACACAAGGCCGATAACCCAGGATATTTTCAAACCGGTGGGTCTCATGGCCACAGATCACGGCAACGCCGCCGGCCATGAATTCGGCGAAAGAGTCTCCCGCACTGCCCAGCACCCAGAGCTCCGGCGCTTCGAAACGGGGATTGTGCTTAGTCATGGTCATGCCCCGGGCGCCGATATCGCCGGCGATATAGATCTTGCCCTGGGCCATGGCGTTTCCCGCGCCGTTGGCGGCGTGACCTCGAACAATAATACAGGCCCCGGCATTGAGCCACCCCACATCGTCCGAGGCCGGTCCGAAAACATCAATGCAGGTATTGGGAAATCCCATGGACCCGATACGCTGACCGGATGATCCCAGAACACGGATCAGGAGCTCCTCTTTTTTCCCTGTCTTCCAGAGACGGCCGCCGATTCCATGCTGACCGTAGGCATGGACTTCAATGCAGCGATGACCGTCCTCAACCGCCTTCTGAAGGGCGGCCTCCAGATCCCGGGAATCCACCCGGACGCCGGTTTTATGGCCGGTGATTATAATCGTCGGTTTGTACAACATGGAAACTCCTTTTCCTACAAGACATAGCTGATCTGCAGCCGCTCCGCGGCGTGACCGTCGGCGATACCCAGTGCATCGGACATACCGATAGGCAGGGACGTCGAACGGCCCAGAGGCGCGACAATTTTTTTCAGTTCCGTATCAAAGCTCCGGTAGACATCCACGACACGCTCGGCTACCTTCTCCGGATCAAGACGGCGGTAGAGGCGTGCATCTTGAGAGGTGATGCCTTTGGGACACAGGCCGATGTTGCAGACGTTGCAACGGTCTGTTTCTGATCCGAGACAGCCCGCCGCGGCCTGCATGATGTATTTACCGATCTGAACACCGCTTGCCCCCAGCATGACAAGGGCCGCGGCGTTTGCCGCCAGATTACCGTTTTTGCCGATCCCGCCACTGGCAAAGAGGGGAATTTCGTTCTGTTTGCCGATCTTCAGCAGGTTCAGGTAAGCGTCCCGGATGTTGCTGGCAATCGGATGTCCCATATGGTTCATGGAGACGTTATAAGCGGCGCCTGTCCCTCCGTCCTCCCCGTCAATGGCGAGCCCCGCTGCATAGGGATTGCGGGTCAGGTTATTGAGGACGGCAAGGCTCGTGCTCGTTGCTGAAATTTTTGGATAAACCGGGACCCTGAATCCCCATGCCATGGCCATGGATTGGATCATCTTGGCCACCGCCTCTTCAATCGAATACTTCGTCTGATGCGTAGGGGGGCTGAGAAGGCTGACCCCGGCAGGGACGCCGCGGATCGCCGCAATCAGTTTGTTCACTTTGTACCACATAAGGAGCCCCCCGTCACCGGGCTTCGCCCCCTGCCCGTACTTAATCTCGATGGCGCAAGGGTCTTCCTTCATTTCCGGGAGGGCATGGATGATCTCGTCCCAGCCGAAATAGCCGCTGGCAATCTGAAGGATCACATACTTGAGGAACCGGGACCGGAGCAGACGGGGCGGACAGCCTCCTTCTCCCGTGCAGATCCTCACGGGCATGTGCAACTCCTCGTTCAGGTACGCCACGCCCATCTGCAGGCCTTCCCACATATTGGGCGAGAGGGCGCCGAAGGACATACTGCCGATAATCAGAGGATAGATCTCCCGGACAGGCGGAATCCAGCCGTTTTCTCCGATTGTTTTAACCAGGTCCTCGGCGGGCAGAATCCGTCCCAGCAGGGTTCGGAGCTCAAAATCGTGACGACTGGCGTCCAGCGCCGGGTCGGTCAGCATGGAAATGCGGACGAACTTGATCTCATCAAGCACATTCCGGGGGTCGTTTCGGCGTCCTCCTCGGCGGCGGGGCACGCCGCCCTGGTTAATATGGAAGCGGAGCTTGTCCGTTTCCACACTCCGGACGGGCCGGATGGCGCCGTTGTGACAGACCAGGTCGCACATGCCGCAGCCGATGCAGGCAAAGGCCGGTTCGGTCCGCTGCCTGATGCCGTGATAGACGCTGAAAAGATTGCCCGGTTTTTCCGTCAGGCCGATGGGCACCTGGAGGGTCCTCTTGCGGTGCACGCCCAGTTCAATGGCCCGAACCGGACACACGGCGGCACATTGTCCACAGAGGGTGCATTTCCCCCTGCTCCAGGCGATCTGCCAGGGGAGGTCGCTCCCGCTCAGGGTGGAAGGGGTTATCGTTCCCATTGATTCCATCGCACAACCTCCTTTCGGTCTGGCGGGATAATCACCGTATCGTATTTCATAGGCTGAAAATCCTCGCTCTTGTTGCGGGCCGGGATCGCGGCGTCGAGACCGCACATCTCAGAAGAAAATGCATACATGCCCGAGCCGCCGCCCAGAACGCCGGGCCGCAGTTTTTTGCTGTCCTGCACCATGAAGACCGAGCGGTCCGGCAGGCAACCGATAACGCAGTTAGGCCCGTCGATGATCAGGGGCCGACAGCCGTGCTTGAAATGCCGCAGTTTCTGTCCGTTGGGATGGCGGTTGATCTCCTCATCCTTCAAGGGGGTGATGATGTGTTTATACATGTCCAGTCCGAGACCCAGCTTTTTCTGGGTGTAATGGAGGATGTGGGTGAAGACCTCCGAGTCCGACTGATATCCCATGTAGCCGGGGTAATTCCGGGACATCAGAAACTCCCGGATGGGCACGAAAGCCGTATTTTCGCCGTTGGTCATCGTAGCGAATCCCTGGATGAAAAAGGGATGGCAGGCGTAGATGTCAATGGCGTAATTGGTGTTCTGCCGTCCCTGAGCAAGAATGATCCGGGCATGCAGTTCCTCGTTGTCGAGGCCCAGGTATTTCGCCAGGGCAAGAGGGTCCCCCACCTCCTTGATCATGATCACATCGGGCCAGAAGCTGAAGATCATCATGGAGCCATCCTTTTCTCCCATCTGCCGGAGCTTCATCCGGGTGAGGAGCAGGCGGTGCTCGATCTCTTCCTTGGACAGGGATTGCCAGTCCGGGGGATAGTCATAAACGCGGATCAGGTAGTTGTCCCTTTTCGGCGTTCCCGGAGGCGGTGGTGTGGCGGGCCGGATGGATAGTTTGTACTTCACCATAAAGTCCAGCTCCATCATGTAACGGTCCAGGGTGCGGATGCCCTCGTTGGAAAATATGCCGGAGAGGATAGGCGCCCCTTTAAACCGTTCGAAGCTGCCACCGAGATCGGTCAGAAAGAGACCTACGCCCGAACCGTCATGACCTTCTTTCATGACGTTCAATGCATGAATGGCCGTCATCGGGGAAAGGGGCTCCCGGCTTGTGATGGCAAATAAACGGCACATATGATGTTCCTTTCTATGAAAGCTATTGATAAGCGCTGCCGCAAATTAGTCTTGTCCAGCGAAAAATATGCCATAATGGAGGTTTGAATTTTAATTACGTACACCTCCAATATTCTTGGTTTCTTTTTCATCGGCAAACGGCGCCCTGCACCTGACCTGTCAATATGGAACAAATTTGTATCTCCAGCAATAAAGAAACAACAAAAATGTTCCCTTTTCTCAAGGTTTGACCGCTTTCAACGCCTCCTGCTTCCTCTGGCGGAATTTCTTCGGGTCGACTCCCAAATTTTTTATTTTATATTGCATAATCCGTTTTGTAGTTCCCAAAAGTTGCGCCGCCTGGCTCTGGTTCCCGTGGGTTTCCTTCAGGACATCTATAATCAGTGAGCGTTCCTGCGCCTTGATCACCGAGCTAAGCCTCCCCGTCTCCTTCTTGTCTCCCTCCCGGCTTTTGGTTTGCAGGGAGGGTGGAAGGTGAATCATTTCAATCGAGTCTCCCCCTGCCAGCAGGACGG
>JBAWYD010000156.1:0-4406 GCA_037143735.1 Deltaproteobacteria bacterium | reverse complement strand
GGGTGGCTCACTTTTCACGACCGAAAATGGCTCACTTCGTAAAGACCGTTGACATATATCGATGAATGCAACCATGCAATCTGTATACTCTTCATATTCGGGGATATTGTAGTTCATATTTCACTATACATAACGAAAAGCTAAGCCGGAGCAGCCCCTGTGGCTGCGAACGGCTTTAGCGACGGGTTAGAAGGTCAATTTTGTTCCACTCTGACTACATAGAACAGAGCTATCTTTTCTTTTGCTTCGCTTTTAATGCGGCGTTTTCTTTTTGTAAGTTGGTGATTTCGGACTTTAAATCATCGTTTTCTTTTTTTAAATCCACGGATGTCCCGTCGGGCGTTACTGCCTTTCCCCTTTCCGTATATAATTTTGTCGTATTGTCTAATTCTTTTGAGGCCTTTTCCCACATATAAGGTAGCAGTTCATCTACAGAATAATATTCATCATCCTTACCCCAGAGGGAAGGTACTCGAAGGTACGGTGCTTGAGGATATACTTTTTTAACTGCTATTCCTTGTGGTTCATTTATTCTCATTAAGGTGGTATTGGAGATTTTATAATTCCAAACTACCCCGGCTGATACATAGTGATTTATAACTTTATTTATAGACTCCGTTAATTCTGGGGTGTTTTTTGACTCAGCACTTTCCATAAATAGATTTACAGGAAATTTAGCATCGGCAAGAGCATTGCCATAATCACGGTATGAAATACCCGCCTGACATCTGGCTTGAAGTTTTTTTAATCCCATTACAGCGTCTTTTGCTGTTTGAGCAAACACCGGAACCGAAAACGTGATTGAAATAACGAAAATAAAGATTATTAAAGCATACTTTTTCATTTACACCTCCTTATTCGTCTGTCTAACGAGCCTGTAGAAAAAGTCCTTTTGCAGGGATGTAGCATCCCGATCAAATCGGATTTTTTCAGGTTCTTAATTTAACCGTCTAGTTTTTTGTCCTGGCCAAGCATTTTTACTTTTCCTTCAATCTATGAAGCTTTCAGATGGTGTTTCTTTGTTCAGTTTCCTCTTTGCGGTGTGTGGGCATATCTTCCTTATTCCGGCACATCAAGCAAACCCAAATCCGTATCGGTGTACCTTCTTTAAATTGTGCACGATACAGAAGAGATTCCACTGCGTATTCACCTTGCTCTTCCCCCGCAGCGTGAAACGGTCGAGACCGATAACTGACGCGATATGGGCAAACGGCGGCTCGCTTATCGCCAGCCGCATACTGTAAAGAGCCCTGCCGACGGTAGAATCGATCTTCCGCTTCATCCTTTCTGTAAAGGTAATGTCGCCTTTTGCCGACCTCCCCACAAAATAAGCTACCTGGCGTATCTCCGTACGCTCCGGATACCGCAGGCATTGGGAACGGATTGCGCATGGCAGGCACGCCGACTTGGGCCCCTTGAACTTGTATGCCCGAAAGTTTTTCACCACAACATTGCCGCCGCTCCGGTATAGTCGTTTGCCCGCCGGGCACAGACAATAGCGCAGCTCCTTGTCAAAAACGAAGTCCTTGATACCAAAAAGTGAATTATGCCCCTTCAGTCCGGCACGTTCCTTCCTGCCGCGTTCCTTGTAACGCTCGTAATCGGCAAACCGGGGATCACGCTTCCGGAAAAGAGTATCCGCCACATAGGCATCTATTTGCCCGGTGAACAGCATCTCCATATTCTTTTCCGTATGGAATCCGCTGTCTGCTGTAAGCTGCGTGTTTTTGAAAATGTTCTCTTCTTTGTCGATAGCCTGAAAATTTTCCCGCACCGCTTCGACCATCGGTTTTAATAAGTCGTGTTCCTGCGCCTCTCCAAACGCCTCGGCATGAACGATAACCTGGTGCTTGCCATCCACCGCCGTAACGCCATCATAGCCCTGGATAACACCATGCGAGGTCTTCATCTTGGCAGACTCATTGTCCGTGATGTTGCTCTTCCTCGGCTTCCCGGTCTTGCCGGGTTTGTCATCGTTGTTGTTCAGCCATGCACGGATCTTTACAACCCTTTTGCCCAGGGTCTCCACAAACTTCTTCTCGCGGTTTATGATCTGTGCTTCCGTCTGTCTCTGATCCTGCGCCCGATGCTTCTCTACTATCCTGCCGATGGCGGTCTCCATCTTTGCGGCCTTCTTCTCGAAGTCAGCTCTTGTTCCGCTCCATTCCTTAGACGCGTTGGATGGCAGCTTGCAACCATCGATGGCAAACATCTCCTTACCGATCAGTCCCAGGTCGTCACATACCAATAACACATCACGGAAAAGGTGTACGATCTCCTTATCCATAGTGGCGATAAAATCGGCAATGGTGGTGAAATGCGGCCTGCTGTCAGCGCTCAAGGCCATAAAAATGATGTTCTCCTCGCAAGCCTGAGCAATCCTCCTGCTGGAGACGATCCCTCGGGAATACGCAAAGAGAACGATCTTTAGCAAGATGCGCGGATCGTAGGCGGGCGCCCCGGTTTCTTCGTTCTTGTAGCGTTCGTCAAAAAAGGCAAGATCAAGCTCGTGGTCGATGAGATGATTCAGGGAGTATTCAAAGGTGCCCGGGAGGATTTGTTTCTCGAAATGGATGGGAATGAATTTACCTTGTCCGTATGAATAGGGTTTGTAACGTGCCATGCAACACCTCGGTGAATGGTTAAGCGGTTACCAACGCCAATGTTGTCGCAACATTACAATAAAATGCCCCTTTTTACAATCATTTTACCTGCTCTATTACCCTTTTCCTACAGGCTCAACGCAGACATCAACGGGAGCCGGGGCACCCGGCGATCCGCTGAATGGATTCGTTATGCGATACATTTTCAAACCGAGACTGCTGAGATATCAAGAGCGAAATACCTTGAGCTGCTCAACGCTTCGAAGTATTTAACAGTATGGCCTAGCAGAGACACGATTGCATCACGATCTTTTTGTAGCATATTCAACCCGAAGATTACCGCGGTGATATTGCCGGGCAATGGGAAGTGCTTATTACTTTCGTAAGTGAGGATACGCCATTCTTGTTCGTATTCCCAATATTCTCCTTTTGTCGAACGGGCTTGTGTTACTGCTTCGGAATCCTCGAGTTCAAGCGGGTTAAACGACGGCAGCTCTTGTTGATACAAAACTGGGAGGCAGTGGTCCCAATTTCCAAGTTCATTTGTGTCTGTTCTTTCGAATTCGATACAGATTCCGCTATGTTTATCTGCGTAGTGCGACCACATAAGGATGTTATCGTTAACTTCACTGAGTGCCAATACACCGCAGTTCTTCATTTGTCCTATAGCCTCTTCTAGTGAAGCTGGGTCGATAGCGATTCCGTGAACCGACGATGTTTTCAAATGAAACCGAAATTCGAAAGGATCATTCAATTTGTGCGCCGCGGGAAAGTAGATTTGCTTTTCTCGTAAGATGGCAATTGTTCGATCATCATAGCTAAGATATCTGTAGAGCTTTTCTATTCCAACTGTACCGCAGGCTGGACAGCGCAGTAACCTCTTCGGGAATTCTTTCTTACAGAGCTTTGATCGACATATAATAGATGGTTCAGGCATGTCAGTACTCGTCCCCCACTAATATTGCATAACGAAACGATCACCGGCCCGCGGATTGGCTGGTTATGCGAAATAAATTAATTTTCTCCTAACTTTTTCAAAATGTAATTCCTGGCATTGATGTTCCATATTTTATGAGACGGTTTAGAAAGATTTTCTCCAGTTGATGGATTGCTGATAAACCATTTTAAAACAGAACAAGCTTGGATTTTATTGTTATAAAAGTATACTTTGTGTAAATCATTCCTTCCTTTATATTTTTTCTTTTCAGATGGGGTTAATCCATCTGTGTTTTCATATATCCATACTTCATCATACTCAACGTCCAACCTTTCAACGCCTCCACTTGTTTCCAGAAAGGATGGTAGTACAGTTTTAATGTATTTAAGCTGTGGTTCCCATATTATTAGCGCTTCCTTACCATGTTTTTTTATTTTTTTTGCGTGATGAAAATCACCAAAATAATTTGACTTCATAAGTTTAGATTTTTCGTCCACCTGGGCATTGATGTGCGAAGGGAGTATGATCGATGCTGTCAAAATCATTAACAATAGGCCATAATATATCCAGCGGTTTATTTTCATCATATTTCTCCTTTAGTATGTTTCATTTTCATCTCAATAAGCGTTCATGTTGGTTTTGATAGATGCTTTGATGAGTTCATATACATCGCATAACGGCGAGTTGAGCGGTTCGCCATCTGGCTGGCGAGTTTACTCGCCAAGTCCAAGGGCGAATGCGCTCGAACGATTTGTTCGGCCGTGCGAATCAGCGCGCGGTCGGACTAATCGGGCGAGTGCGAAAGCGCAACTCGCCGTTCGGTCGCGCGCAGCGCGGCCGAACAATTAATATACGAAAAGACTTGA
>JBAWYD010000155.1:0-4449 GCA_037143735.1 Deltaproteobacteria bacterium | reverse complement strand
CCGGCATTCTCCACGATGACCGCAACGGCAATTTCCGGATTTTTATAGGGTGCAAAGCAGACAAAAAGGGCATGGTCCCTGAAACGTGCCAAATTTATCTTCCTTTTCCGTGCCTTTTCATCTTCCGGCAGACCGATAACCTGAGACGTCCCCGTTTTGCCGCAGACGTCCGCCTCTTTCCTTCTCAAGGCATAACCGGTCCCCCCATTTTCATTCACCACACCCCAGAGGGCATAGCGGAGAAGCTCCATGTTCTTCTTGCTGACGGGGATTTTACCTTTCTGTTCCGGTTCAAAAGATCTGATAATCCGGCCATCCATGGTTTCTATACTTTTAATGAGTCTGGGACGATAGATGACGCCTCCATTGGCCAATGCGGCGTAGGCATTCACCAATTGAAGGGGGGTAAGGAGATTGTAGCCCTGTCCGATGGCAAGAGATATGGTTTCACCCATCTGCCATGATTCTCTGAACCTTGAAAGTTTCCATTGCTTTGTCGGAATCATTCCCCCCTTTTCCCGGGGCAGATCAATCCCTGTTGGTAAACCCAGTCCGAATCCCCGGGCATACTCGGCCAGTTTATCCACACCGATCAGTTTCCCGAGGTTATAGAAATAAACATCACAGGATTCCACGATGGCCTTGTGAAGATTAACATGGCCATGTCCTTTTTTTTGCCAGCACCTGTACGTTCTGTTGCCCAGTGCAAATGATCCGTTGCAGAAAAATGTCGTATCCGGCGTAATTAATCCTTCTTCAAGAGCCGCTGCGGCAACGATGAGCTTGTATGTGGAACCGGGGGGGTATTGACCGGAAACAGCTCTGTTTTCCATGGGATGAGACGGGTCTGTCGACAGGTTTTCCCAGTCTTCGATGGAAATCCCGCCGTTAAACAGATTCGGATCAAAAGACGGCGTACTGACGAGAGCCAGAACAGAACCGTCGCGCGGATCCATGGCGACCACGGCGCCCCTCATATTTTTAAGTGCCTCCCAGGCAACCTTTTGCAGAGAGGCGTCAATAGTGAGCATCACATTGTACCCCGGAACAGGCTGGATTCTGCCTACGAGCTTGATTTCTTTTCCGAGAACATTGACCGCCACATGTTCCGCCCCGCTTTTGCCCTTGAGATAAGAGTCAAGATACTTTTCAATGCCGTTTTTCCCTGTAATATCTCCAATGCCCGATTCCCCGGATTCATCTTTTTCAAGGTCCTCACGGCTGACTTCGCCGGTATAACCGATGATATGGGCCATCATTTCTCCGCCGAGATACTGGCGAATGGGGACCACCTCGACTGCCACACCCGGCAAGTCCAGTGCATGGGTTTCAATAACGGCCAGTTTTTTCTTGTTGATGTTTTTTTCAAGCTTGACCGGGGCAATAAATCGTTTCTTTTCCGGAGATGGAAACTCCATTGAAAAGGCTAAGGATCTTTCCTCATACAGATTTTTTAATTTTTTTTCCATATCCTGGATATTTCTGGAACGATTCGGCATAAAAACGATATCAAAAGAGGGCTGGTTATCGACCAGAACCTGCCTGTTGGTGTCCATAATAAGGCCCCTCAAAGGTCTGATTTTGCGAAGACGGACGCTGTTGTTTTCCGATCTTTGGCTTAATTCGTCTCCCCTGATGACCTGCAGATGCCACATTCTGATGATCAGAAGAGACAGCATGATCGAAATGACGGCAAGAGATACCTTGAATCTCGTTCTGAATCTCCCGGAATCATGTCCGTTCAGGTTGCTCTGCATTTCCACCACCTAAGAATGTTTCAATACGATAAAATATATGAAAAAAAACGGGACTGATCAATATGACGATCAGTGTCTGGGCGATATACACCCCTGATACGTGCACGGATATGTCTGTCCGGTATATTAACGGGTAAAGGCAGGCGATAATGATGCCCTTTAATAGAGCGCACATCAGGGTAAAAGACATAATCAAAGAGGCTTTATCAAGCGAAATTTTATGAGAGGCAATCATAGAGACGATGAATATGGATACATATATAAATACATGAAATCCCGACGCAGAACCGGCTATGCAGTCGAGAAAAAAACCGAGAAGGAAACTGGTGACGCCCCCCTTGATGACATCAAGACGGAATCCCGCGTAAATGACCAGGATGAGAGATACTTCCACCCCGATGATGCCGAAGAACAGCATGTCCGACAGCTTGTTCTGCAAGACAAGCAAAACCAGCATAAGAAAGGGCATCGAAAGATAATAGATCATTCCTTTTTATCGCCATTCGCTAAAAAAACGAGAACCTCTTCCAACTTTTCAAAATCAACAAATGGGACAACCGGGACCTTCTGAAACATTCCTTCAGCATTTTTATCCGCACCTGTTACCACTCCCAGGAGCAATCCCTTGGGAAATATTCCGGAAAGGCCCGCAGAAATGACAACATCTCCAACCTTTACCGTTTCGGTCTTCGGAATGTATTTCAGGCTGCAAACCCCGGAGCTTCCCCCTTGAAGAATACCCTGATTTCTGCCTTCCTGAAGCAATGCATCGATATTGCTGTTCTCATCTATAAGCAAGAGTACTCTGGAAACGTGCCAGGATGATTCAACGATTCTTCCCACCACGCCTCTTTCCGCCACAACGGGGAGACCCACTCTTATGCCGTGTGCTGTTCCCTTGTCAATCAGGATCGTTTTGATCAGAGATGTCTGATCTTTTGCGATGACCCTGGCAGCGATAGTCGGATAATTGAGGCTTTCCTTCAATTTGAGGAGTTTATGCAGCCGCTTTTGTTCGAGATCCCCTTCACGATATTGGAGGAGTTCGTTGGCCAATAGAGCGTTTTCCTTTTTGAGACGTCTGTTTTCCTCCTCCAGACCCACAAGAAAAAGATACCGGTTCCACGCACTGCTGATTTCGTCTCCCGAAGCATCGATGACGCTGAAAAGGGGCGCTGTCGCTTCCAATACCAGTTTCCTGAAGAAACCGGCCTCAGATGGTTGTTTTACACTGTAGGACAATACGATCAGGGAGAAGACAAGGAGGGTGCATGCTATGATAATGGTCTGGTATTTCTTGTTAAACATCGTTCTCCCGTAATCCTGAAGATGGAGAAACATACACCTTTAGAATTGCACAAAATCTCACCTTTTCGCTTATACCTGGAATGTAACTTCTCTCATTACGTCCAAGTGATCCAGAGCCATTCCCGCCCCCCTTGCCACGACCGAAAGGGGATCATCTGCAATGGTAATGGGGAGGCCTGTTTCTTCTCTTATGAGAAGATCGAGGTTTTTCAGAAGGGCTCCGCCGCCTGTTAACACAATTCCTCTGTCCATGATATCTCCGGCCAGCTCCGGAGGGGCATTATCCAGAGTGTCTTTTATGGCTTCAATGATAATGCTGACAGGTTCCATGATGGCTTCCCGGACTTCTTCAGAGTTGATTTCAACGATCTTCGGAATTCCGGATATCAGATTTCTTCCTTTGACATCCAGTTTTCGTATTTCACCATCATCAGGGTAGGCACACCCGATGGTCATCTTGATGATTTCAGCCGAGCGCTCTCCGATGAGAAGATTGAATTTTCGCTTCATGTATTGAACGATTTCTTCGTCCATCCTGTCACCGGCCACACGGACCGACTTGGCATAGACAATCCCGCCCAGAGAAATGACAGCCACTTCCGTTGTTCCGCCTCCGATATCGACCACCATGGAACTGATCGGTTCCATGACGGGTAAACCGGCCCCGATGGCTGCCGCCATGGGTTCTTCAATGAGATAAATTTCTCTTGCACCCGCTGATTGTACGGTCTCCCTGACAGCCCTTCTTTCCACCTGGGTGATGCCGGAAGGGATGGCGACGACGATCCTCGGGCGAACCAGGGCTCTGCGGTTGTGAACACGAAGAATAAAATGTCTCAGCATGGCTTCGGTAATGTCGAAGTCTGCAATCACGCCTTCCCTCATGGGCCTGATCGCAACGATATTGCCCGGTGTTCTTCCCAGCATTTTTTTCGCTTCGATACCCACTGCCAGGACTTTCTTGACACCTCTCAAGTCTTTATGAACAGCGACCACAGAAGGTTCATTCAGGACAATACCCTTTCCCTTCATATAAACCAGGGTATTTGCCGTTCCCAGGTCTATGGCCAGATCATTGGAAAATTTTCCTAAGATAAAATCGAACAGCAAAGCCTTTCCTCCTTAAAATTATTTATGAAATGCCTTTCACGCCGCATGTTTTCTTGTATCGTGAATAGGTTTCTATACAGTATTTCATGACCCTGATCAATGAATTTTTCTAAAATGTTATTGCATTTTTAAAATGACTGTAATACTAACCCCCATGCTCGGTACGGGCACAACGAAGGATGAAAATAACCCCCACCCCTCCCTCCCCCGTCGAGGGGAAGGGATACAGGGAGGGGGCATTTTCATATAAATGCGGGTCTTAAAAAACATGTGA
>JBAWYD010000154.1:0-4473 GCA_037143735.1 Deltaproteobacteria bacterium | reverse complement strand
ACAGTATCCATATTCGCCTTTGACCAGGATCAGGGATTGAGCGAACATACAGCGCCTTTTGACGCTTTGGTCTATGTGTTGGATGGTGAGACAGAGATTACCATATCCGGAAAGCCCCATCGTTTGAGGAAAGGGGAAATGATCATCATGCCCGGTGGAGAACCTCATGCATTAAAGGCAGTAAAGAGATTCAAGATGATGCTGGTGATGGTAAAGTCCCAATAAAGAAATTCAGATCAGCATTTTCAGACTATGTAAAAGGTGGGCTGCTTTCTGTAGCAGAGCGTAGGACAAAATTTGACGGGCACCCCTCCTTTTAAATCAAAGCTGTGGCCATTTTCATGCCATTTTCATTGACAAACAATTGACAAACAATAGTGGTATCCCTATACTCACCCCAATTTAGGAGTGACGGTCACCATCTCCGCTTCGGTCATCAACTGAGACGACCTGAACGGTTAGACGAATTGTTTGGACAACATCGGCCACGTGGCCAAGATATACTTGGATATTCCACCGCCGAAGCGAATTGAAGGAGAGAAAATGAAAGGGTTATTCGGTTCAATACTGCTTCTTTGTTTTCTGGTCACCACAGCGCAGGCGGAGGGGGTGAAATTCGTTTCTGAATTTGAAGGGGGAAAGCTATATAAAGCAGGCAAGATCAACATGGTGGTGATGAAAGGGAATTTCTACCAGATGGGGCGGCAGTATGGAGCGCTATTGAAGAACGAGTTCGAGTAATTCTATGCGATGGCGGTCAAACAGACCGGCATCGGGACTCAGAAAGCACCTTATGATGAAGCGCTGGCGCTGATGAAGACCGGTTTGTCAAAAGCCCCCTTCTATGTCAAGGAGTGGGTCAGGGGAATGGGTGCAACATCAGGCTTGGGGGCGGAGAAACAGATCATTGCCTGCCAGGTTCTCGTTCCGATCGTCATGGGGGACTGCTCCGGCCTGATCGCCTGGGGAGAATATACGAAAGACGGTGCAACGGTCGCCGGCCGCAACTGGGATCTGGGCACGAAAGCGCTGGAACCTTATCAGAAGTTTCTGACCGTGGCGGTCTTCAACCCGACCGGCTACGGGCAGGGAGTAGCGGATATCAATTATATCGGCCAGATAACCTGGCAGACCGCCATTAATCGGTCGGGGCTTTTTTACGATCTTCAAAATGGAGGCATGTCCGATCCCAATAACGCCAAAAACCGGCTCAATTCCAACTCTGCATTGATGTCGATGATGCTCGATACAACCTCACTAAAACAGGTCGACGCCTTTTTTGATGCAGTCCGCGCTGAGAGCGGACTGATCATCAATGTTGCCGACGCCAAACAGGGTTATTGCTATGAGTGGGGTTCTTTTGATTATCGCAGAAGGGTCGATGATGAAAAAGGGCTGGTCGCCTCTTCGAACCACTTTATCGATCCCACCTGGCAGGTTACGACCAACATCCCAGAGGGCAAAACGGCGGGATTTACCCGGGAAAGATGTGCCAATCTTCTGGGCCTGGGCAAAAAATTTAAAGGGAAGATCGACGCCAAGAAGATGATGGAGTTTTTTGACGCCACGATTCCTCAAGGCGGGCCCTCTTTTCATAAAGAGAGCGGGTTCAAGACCTATTATACGATAGTCGCAGTCCCGAAAGAATTGAAGCTCTGGCTTAACGTTCGAGATCTTCAAGGTTGGACCGAGATCGACCTTAAGCCGTTATTCGAATAATGCCGATCAGAACTTCGGCATAACAAGTTCCAGTAGTTCAGCCAGAAAATGAAGACCAGCATGGTTGCAGGTACAATCGAGAAGCGAACGCTTTCCCACCGGGTCCAGTATTTATCCTTCCACGCCAGAATGATATTGACAATACCTGTTTAAGGAGGAAACTGCCCCAACTCTCCGTGATTTAAAGCGTTAATTCCCTTCAATAGCGTACTTGACTCGTAGGCGCACGAGAGCTCAACTTTATTGATGTTTGATCAAGATCAGTCTTAGTGACAACAAATACAAGTCGAAGTGGCAAGCATCATCACAATTTATTGAATTGCGGTTGAAATGCGCAGGAATGACCCCAGCGTCACCATATCGAGTAGAACGTTGACGCTCTCGTTCACGAAGGGAGCATACTGGTCCCTCGCTTTCTTCTTAAGCTCGGTAGGCGTCTCCTTCTTCTTACCGCCGCTTTCCTTCTCCATATCCTTGCGTAAGTCGGTGAGCCGGATAACGCCCTTCTTGCCGGCGGCCTCTCTGTTGCTCTTGATGATCTCGGCGAACTTCGCGTCTTTAGCGACCCGTGCCTTGGACCTTGCTACCAGCTCCGCGAGCATGGGCTGCTCCACAGGTTTCCAGAACGGCGTAGCATTTCCCGGTACACCGAGGAAGGGCGTGATCGCCTGGGCCGGAAGCGGGTAATCCAGCGCCGTTTCACCAATATCTTCGAGAATGAACCAGATAGGCAGCCGCACATCCGCTTCTACGCCCATCTTCTGTGTAGACTTGCCGCCGGGCAGGAAGTACAGCGCCGTGGTGACTTTCATGGCGCCCAGATCCCAGGGCAGAGGCATCAGTCCCTGCACGGACCCCTTGCCGAAGGTATGGTCCGACCCGACGATCACCGCGCGATGGTAATCTTTGAGAGCGCCCGCCACAATCTCGCTGGCCGATGCGCTCAGGCGGCTCGTCAGCACGACAAGGGGGCCCGTGTAGACCGCACGGGGGTCTTCCGCGGGGAACGTAATCACTTTGCGCTTATCGCCTTCCGTCCCCGACGCGTCCGAACCATTGGCGAGAATCGTCACCTGCTCGCGGCTGTCTTTGGTCGCCACGATTCCGCCCTTGTCAAGAAAAAGGCCGGCAAGGCGCACCGCCTCCCCGAGCAGCCCCCCCCTGTTGCGCGACAGGTCCAGCACGATCCCATCGACATGCTGCTGCCGGGCCACCGCGATGAGGCTTTTCACGTCTTCATAGCAGGACTTTTTTTCCTTCTCGTCGCCGTAGAAGGAAGGAAGATCGATCACGCCGAAGCGGTACTGCCTGCCGTCCACCGTCCGTGTCTCGTAGGCGATCTTGGCCTCCTGCTCCTTGATGTCGATCTTGTCGCGCGTAATAGTGAGGTCGAAGCGGTCAGTGTGTTCCGCCTGCCGCAGGATTGTCAGGGTTACCTGCGTGCCTTTCTTGCCGCGGATCATCTTGATAATGTCGCGCAGGTCCATGTCGATGACGTCAACGGGCTTTTCCCCTTCCCGGGCCACGGCAATGATCTTGTCCTTCGGCTTCAGCAGGCCCGATCGCTCGGCGCCTCCCCCGGGAATCAACTCCTCAATGATGGTAAAACCGTTGTCGCTGCTGAGGACGGCCCCGATCCCCTCCAGGGAAAGCTGCATCTGAATCCGAAGGTCCGCAAAGTTTTCGGGAGACAGGTAGCTCGTGTGCGGATCCAGGGCCATGGCGAAGGCCTCGGCGACGCTTGTAATGAGCTTTTCGGGATTGCGCTCGATCACCCGCATCGTCTGCAGTTCGTAGCGGTGAATCTGCTTCTTCTTGGCCTCCGCCAAGTCGACGCCTGCCAGCAGAGCGTTTTCGATCTGGAATTGCACGACCTTTCTCAGGAGCGCATGTTTTTCCGCCGTCGTCTTCACATAGGGGCGCTTGTTCACGTCGATGTCCAGCTCCACCGTCTCGTCGAGCCGGTAGTCCGACCCCAGAATCTTTTTGACAATAGCCTCGTTCTCCTGCGCCCGCACGACGAGCACGTCGTAAACCTGCTGCAGCGCGACACAGTTGCCAACGTGTACGCTTGCAAACACGTCTTGCAGAACCGGCTTGAGCCTTTCCAAGTCGGACTCGTAAAGCAGCGTCTTAGAGGGGTCAAGACCCTTGATCATCTGGTCGACAGCGTGAGTTTTGATCTCCCCGGTCATATTCTTCATCGCGTAGTGGTTGGTTAGGAACCTTTCCATCAGCATGGGCAGGCGGCTGCAGGTAAGGTTTTCGGCCACGGAGGAAACGGGCAACAGCAGAATCAGCAGCAGAATCAGCAAAAGCCTCCGGAAACAGAACCCGCCCTTACTACCGAAGGCCGCTCCGCGGCTACGGCGATTGTCCCCGGGGGCGTTTCCGGAGATATTTTCGACGCTTCTATCGTACATGCTCATGCTCTCTGTTCTTCCCGCCGTACCGGGGCACGGCTAAAAATCCTTTTGCTCTGGATGAAAAATCCGATAGCTGTGACGATAGAAGGGCGGAGGGGTTCTGTCAAGGGAAAAGGGAAATTGCATGCGGTTGGAGTTGAATGTCTTCAAATACAAATCTTCACACAGGGTGATTGTGCCATGGCATTGAATACGGAAAGAAAGGTACTAATTTTTGAGCATGATTATTTTGTCAGGAGGTGGTATCTTCTCCTTCCCGAAACCTCACAAACTCATTTCCCATCTTCATCTCAGATTTCAAAAGATTATCAATAACAATGTCCATTGA